>CAIYQJ010000257.1 GCA_903928275.1 uncultured Chloroflexota bacterium | reverse complement strand
CTGCTGGTCCATGAGCAGGGCACCGATCGGCTGCCGGCTGCGCCGGACGCGCGCGCGCACGGCCGTCACGTCCCTCCTGCGGCCGAGGAGGTCCGGTCCCAGCCGCGCCACCACGCGATCTCGCCCCGCGCGATCGAGGAGCTCGCAGATCGTGGGCCCGCGGAGGTCCGCCCACGCCGCGCCGGACTCGAGCCGCAACCGGATCGCGCCGCGCGGCTCCGGCGCGGGTGCATCTCCCACGACGAAGCGGCCGCCGAGGCCGAGGTGGACGTGGACGATCGGCGCGTCGGACCCAGCGAACTCCAGGAAGAGGTGCTTGCCGTGCGGCCGCGCCCGCTGGAGGATGCGCCCGTCGAGGAGGGCCGCCTCGTCGCTGAACCGCCCCTGCGGGCTCGAGACGCGGACATCCCGGCCGCCGAACCGCTCCGTGAGCGACGCGGCGAGCCGGTGGATCGTGTGGCCCTCGGGCACGTCGCCTCCCTGTCGTCCGGTCCGTCCCCCGACCTTCAGCCGAGGGGGATGATGAGCTCTGTCCGCCACCCTGCGGCGTCGGGCTCCACCCGCGGGTCGCTCCAGTAGACCTCCCAGAACGCGCCCGCCGGCTCGCGTCCCTGCTCCGAGATCCACGTGCCGAGCGCGGCCCACGTCACGGAGATCGCGTCGAACGAGCCCACGTGCCACGTCACCGCCACCTGGCCGGCCGGCAGCTCGCCCGGCTGCACGTCGCCGACGCCGTCGAACGACCGCCTCGGCCCACCCGGCAGGTCCGCGATCGGCACGCCCGCCTCGCACTCGATGCGCTCCGGTCCGAACGCGAAGTACCGGGAGAACGGCGGGCCGTCGGGCACGAAGCCCGCGCCCATGACAGCCGCGAGGACCTGGGGGAAGGCGCGGTCCATGAACGTCGCCAGCTCGCTCGGCGCCAGCGAGCCGTGCACGACGGCCGTTCGGCGCCGCGGCTCGTCCCGGATCTCGAAGTCACTCATCTCCGCCCTCCTGCCAACGGCGCGTCGCCGGTGCCTGCGTCCCGGCCGGGTGCCGCGTCCATCGTGCGTCCATTGGACGCCGGGGCGACGGGCGCGTCAAGGCGCGCCGCCGCCGTTCCGTCGCCGTTCTCGCGGCACGTTGGCTACCATGGTGACAGAGCCCGCCAGGCGGCCGTCGGGCCGCCGCACGCCTTCGCCTGAGGTCACCGTTCCATGCCCGCCCCCTGGACCACGCCCGAGCTGACGGCCGTCGGCCGACTCCCCATGCACTCCGTCCCGCACGCGGACCGGCTCGACCTCGACGGGCGCTGGCGCTTCCAGCTGCTGCCCGGGCCCACGGCCGATCCGGGCCCATCGTGGGACGAGATCACCGTGCCCGGCGCCTGGACGATGCAGGGGTTCGGCGACCTCCCGCAGTACACGAACATCCGGATGCCGTTCGCCGGGGTGGCGCCGCACGTGCCGGCCGCGAACCCCACCGGCGTCCACGAGCGGGCGTTCGACCTTCCCGCGGGCTGGGAAGGCAGGCGCGTCGTCCTCCACGTCGGCGCGGCGGAGAGCGTCCTCATCGCCTCAGTCAACGGACACGACGTCGGCGTGAGCAAGGACTCGCACCTCGCCGCCGAGTTCGACATCACCGCCCTCGTCCGTCCCGGTGCGAACACCGTCCGGCTGCGCGTCGTGAAGTGGTCCGACGCGTCGTACATCGAGGACCAGGACCAGTGGTGGCACGCCGGCCTCACGCGCTCGGTCTACCTCTATGCGACGGGTCGCGTCCATCTCGCCGACATCCGGGTCGCCGGGGGACTCGCGGACGACCTCGTCGCGGGCACGCTCGACCTGGCGGTGCAGGTCGGCTTCTCGGGCGCGGCGCCCGAGCCCGGCTGGACGGTGGAGGCGCGGCTCGCCGGGCTCGCGTCGCCCGTCCGGATGCGGGTGCCGGCGGAGGATCGGTCGAGGCCCCCGCACGTCTCGCGCCTGGAGCACGGCCTCCTCAGCCGGGCGATCGCGTCGGCGGCGCTCACCGCGGACGAGGCCGCCGCGTGGCCGGCCATCCGCGCCGAGGCCGACCCGCCCGCGGACGGCACCGCCGTCGCCAGCCTCGCCGTCCCCGGGATCGTGCCGTGGTCCGCGGAGGAGCCGCGGCTCTACCCGCTGTCGATCCGCCTCGTCTCGCCGGCCGGCGAGGTCGTCGAGGAGGCGGAGGTCCAGGTGGGCTTCCGTCGCGTGGAGATCGTCGGGCTCGACCTCCTCGTCAACGGTCGTCGTGTCCTCTTCCGCGGCGTGAACCGCCACGACTTCGACCAGCACACGGGACGCACGGTGACCGTCGAGCAGATCCGCGACGACCTCGTGCTCATGAAGCGGTCCGGGTTCAACGCGCTCCGCACCGCGCACTACCCGAACCGCCCCGAGCTGACCGACCTCGCGGACGAGCTGGGCCTCTACGTCATCGCCGAGGCGGACATCGAGGCGCACGCCGCCGTGGAGACACTCTGCGAGGATCCGCGCTATCTCGCGGCATGGGTCGATCGCGTGTCGAGGATGGCGATCCGCGACAAGAACCACCCGTCGATCATCATCTGGTCGCTCGGGAACGAGTCCGGGTACGGCGCCAACCACGACGCCGCCGCCGGCTGGCTGCGCCGCTACGACCCGTCGCGCCCGATCCAGTACGAAGCGGCGATCGCCTGGGACTGGGCGAGCGACCAGACCGCGAGCGACCTCGTCTGCCCCATGTACCCGCAGATCGCGGCGATCGTCGACCACGCCCGGTCGGGGCGCCAGCGCCACCCGCTCATCATGTGCGAGTACTCGCACGCGATGGGCAACAGCAACGGGACGCTCGCGGAGTACTGGGACGCGATCGAGGCCACCCCCGGCCTCCAGGGCGGCTTCATGTGGGAGTGGTGGGACCACGGCCTGGTCCAGGAGCTCCCCGACGGCACGCGCCGCTGGGCCTACGGCGGCGACTTCGGTGACGAGCCGAACGACCGCAACTTCTGCATCGACGGCCTTGTCTGGCCCGACCGGACGCCCAAGCCGGCCCTGCGCGAGCACAAGGCGCTCGCCGCGCCGGTCCGGGTGTCGGCAGCCGACCCGGCTGCCCTGCGCGACGGCCGCGTCGAGATCGAGAGCCGGCGCGACTTCACCGACCTCGCGTGGCTGCGCGGTCGGTGGACGCTCAGCGTGGACGGCGTGGCCGTCCGCGAGGGCGACGTCCCGATCCCGCCACTGCGGCCGGGCGAACGAGCCATGGTCACGCTCGACGGCTGGACACGTCCTGAGCCGACGCCGGGCGCCGAGGCGTTCGTCACGCTGCGGTTCGTCACGTCCGCGACGCTCCCGTGGGCGCCGAAGGGCTTCGAGGTGTGCTGGGCGCAGCTCGCCCTCGACGCCGACGCGCCGCCGCCGCCGTTCGGCGGCCTCCCGGCGTTCGCCCCGGCATCGTCGATCGCGCTCGATGCCGCTGGCTGCCTGCTCCACCCGCTCTTCGCCGCCCCGCCCATGCTCTCGCTCTGGCGTGCCCCCACAGACAACGACCGGGTCGGTGGCATGGCGGCGACCTGGTCCGCGTGGGGGCTCGATCGCCTCGAGCGGGGCGCGGTCCGCGTGGAGCGGACACCCGACGCGACGATCGTCCACGACGTCTACCGGACGGCGGCGGGGATCGAGATCCCGCACACGTGCACGCTCCGGGCGCTGGAGGGCGGGGGAGTGCTCGTCGAGGAGGAGGCCATCGTCCCTGGAGCGATCGACGACCTGCCGCGCGTGGGGACCGTCCTCGAGCTGGCGCCGGGGCTCGAGCGGCTCGACTGGGTGGGCTGCGGGCCGCACGAGACGTACCCGGACCGGAAGCGGTCCGGGGTGGTGGGACGCTGGCTCTCGACCGTGACCGACCAGCACGTCCCGTACGTGCGGCCGCAGGAGAGCGGTGGACACGCGGATGTGCGCCGCCTGACTCTGCGCGACCCGCACGACGCGGCGCGTGGCCTCCGGCTCGTGCTCGACCGCCCGCGCCAGGTCTCCGTGCTCCACCTTCGGGCAGCGGACCTCGCCGCGGCGACGCACGACGTCGAGGTCCGGCCGCGACCGGAGACGATCGTCGCGCTCGACGCCGCGCATCGCGGTCTCGGGACGGCGAGCTGCGGCCCGGACACGCTTCCAGAGTATCGGATGGGTGCCGGGACATACCGCTGGGCGTGGGCCCTCCTGCCGCTCGACGAGGCGTAACGGCACGTGCCCCACGGTGCGCGGCGGACGGGCCGCGGTCCGCGGGGCCGAGCGACGGCGCGGCGGGTCAGTTCGGGAGGTCGGTGCGCCCGGAACCCTGGTCGCGGAGGAACCGCTCGATCTCGCCGATCAGGTCTCCGCCGGACGGCCGACGCGCCTCGTCGACCATCGCCTCCAGCCGCTCGACATACGCGCGCGTCGTCTCGTCCGTGGAGGCGGCGGCATCGAGGCGGGTCCGCATCTGGCGCGCCTCCTCCGCGAGCCCGAGAGACGGCAGCTCTGCGCCCAGGTGGCGGCCGGCGGCCTCGAGGAGCGCGAGCGCGGCCTGCGGGTAAGGCCCGGAGACGTAGTGGGGGATCTGCGCGAAGTAGCCGACCGCGGGCACGCCCGCGGCCGCGACGGCGACGTCGAGCATCGACACGGCGGCTGCCGGCACCTGGAGGACGCCCTGCGGGCCCGGCTCCACGCCGCCCCGGAGGAGGCCCGGGCGCGATTCGGTGCCGAGGAGCGGGACGGGCCGCGTGTGAGGCACGGCGGCGGGGATCGCCCCGAGGCTGAGCCACTCGCGCACGCCGAACTGCCGCGCGATCTCGACGGCCGCCGCCGCCAGCTCGTGCCAGCGGAAGTCCGGCTCGGGGCCGGACAGGACCAGGAGATCGCGGTCGGCGAGGTGCACGCGCCGCAGGTCGAGCTCCGGCCACGAGAGCTCCGCGGGCCGCCCGTCGCGGATCTGGAGCGTGGGCCGGCGGGCGCGGTAGTCGTACAGCTGGTCGGCGTCGAACGTCGCCACCACCTCGCCGTCGGCGGCGAGGGTCGCGGTGGCGGTCGTGGCCGCCGAGCCGGCGTCCACCCAGCCGTCGAACGCGACGACCATGGTGGGATCGATGAGCCCGGCGCCGTCGATGACGCGGTAGAGGACCATGCGCCAAGGATAGGCGACGCGGCCGCGACTGGTCATGGGGCCGTACTTCCGGGTGGTCGCGCCCGGAGCGATCGACGGCCATCCTCGCACGGGGGAGAACGGGATACGACCGATGACCACCGTCGCACCCGAGCCGAGCGCGGCTCCACCCGCCAGGCGGCGCCACCGCAGGCTGGCGGTCGCCCTCGCCCTCGTCGTCGTCGTCGTCCTGGGCACGGCCGGCCTGGTCGTCGGCCGCACGGTCCTCGACTCAAGGGAGACGCGCATGCGCCAGGACGCGTTCCAGGCCTTCTACACGCCTCCGGCGGACATGCCGACGACGCCGGGGACGCTCATCCGGACCGAGCCTCTCGGCGCGCCGTGGCAGGCGATCACCGGGGCGACGGCGCTCCGGATCCTCTACGTCAGCCAGCTGCCGGACGGCACCGCGGCCGCGAGCGGCGGGATGCTCTTCATCCCGACGACGCCCGCCCCGCCCGGCGGGCGGCCCATCGTCAGCTGGGCGCACCCCACCACCGGCTTCGGTGACGCGTGCGTCCCGTCGCGCGCGGCCGGGCAGGACGCGATCGGTGGCTGGCTCCAGCAGATGCTCGACCTCGGCTGGATCGTCGTCGCCACCGACTACGTGGGGATGGGAACGCCCGGGACTCCGCTGTACCTCGTAGGTGAGTCCGAGGCGCGTGACGTCGTGAACGCCGTCCGAGCCGCCCGCCAGGCCCCGAACGCCGACGCGGGGACGCGCTGGGCCGCCTGGGGCCACTCGCAGGGCGGCCACGCGGCGCTCTGGACCGGCGCGCTCGCGGCGCAGATCGCCCCCGAGCTCACCCTCGTCGCCGTCGCGGCCGCGGCGCCGGCGGCCGAGCTGACGCCGCTCATCCACCTCCAGTGGGACAAGCCCGTCGGGTGGGTGATCGCGCCGGAGGCGTCGATCTCCTGGCAGGTCGTCTACCCGGGGCTCCCGCTCGCCGGCGTGATCTCCACCGCCGGCCTGCGCAACCGCGAGCGGATCGCGAACGACTGCATCAAGGAGGCCGCCATCGAGGGCCTCATCCGCGAGGAGTTCCGGCAGTCGTTCTTCGCGGTCGACCCGACGACGGACGCCGCCTGGGCGCGCACGGTGGCCGCCGAGACGCCCCCGCCCCTCCCCGCCGACCTGCCGGTCTTCGTCGCCCAGGGCACGGCCGACCCCGTCGTCCTCCCGGGCACGACCGCGCTCCTCCAGCAGCGGTGGTGTGCCGCCGGGTCGCGTCTCACCATGGACTGGCTCGGCGGGATCGGGCACAACAAGGCGGGCGAGGTGGCCGGTCCCGCCGCCGCGACGTTCCTCGCCGCGGCGTTCGCGGGCGAGCCCGCGCCGGGGACCTGCGAGGTGCCGCCGGCCGTCGCGCCCTACACGGGCGACTGAGGCGACACCGCCGCCCCCGCAGCAGCGGATGCCGCAGGCCGCCGCTCCTCCGCCGCGTCAGCCGTCGAGCAGCCGCCGGAGCAGGAAGTGCCGGTACCCGTGGCCGTCACGCACGCCGATGATCTCGGGGTCCCCCGCGGCGGACCACCGGTTGCTCGCCGCGCCTGGCGCCGCCTCCCCGCCGGTCGGCGAGGGCGGCGTGGCGACGATCGCGAGCAGGCTGGCGGCCAGGATCGCGACGACGGCGACCCGGAGCACGACCCCTGCCGTGCGCGGCGAGGCGAGGCGGCGGACCCCGGCCGCCGTGCCGGCCGCCGCGCAGAAGACCCCGGCGAACAGGGCGATGCCGATGACGAAGTAGAGGGGCACCAGGCTGTCGAGATATGCGTCGCCTGCCGGCCGAGTGACCACGTAGACCACGCCGGAGGCGGCCTCGGCGATCGCCCCGCCGATCCAGGTCGCGCCGGGCCCACCCCAGCCCGGCCGAACCATCGCGCCGAGCAAGCCGGTCGCGAACAGGAGCGGCAGCGCGACCGGCGCGGAGCCGGCGGCGTTCTCCGCGACGAGCACCCCCACGCATCCGATCGCGATGACGAGGAGCGTCCGTCGCTCCGGGCGGCGCGCGAGGAAGCCCCGCAGGCGCCCGGACGCGACGTCGGCCTCGATACGATTCTCGTCCATCGCGCAGAGGGTACCGTGGCTTCATACTGGACCGATGGCCCGCAGACGCGCGCCGTGCCGCCCGGCACCGTGCGTTCGTCGTCAGGTTGGCCGAAGGCCCGCGGCGATGCAACGCTGCAGCGGAGGTGGCAGGCATGCGGATCCTCGTGAGCACCGCCTCGAAGCACGGCTCCACGGCAGAGATCGGCCGCGAGATCGCCGGCGTCCTCACTGAGGCGGGGCTCGAGGTCGACGTGGTGGCTCCGGACGGCGTGAAGTCGCTCGACGGGTACGACGCCGTGGTCCTCGGGAGCGCCATCTACGTGGGGCAATGGCTGGCGCCTGCGCGCG
Source organism: uncultured Chloroflexota bacterium (assembly GCA_903928275.1). Lineage (GTDB taxonomy): Bacteria > Chloroflexota > Limnocylindria > Limnocylindrales > CSP1-4 > CAIYQJ01. The sequence goes on along the minus strand of CAIYQJ010000257.1, from coordinate 2,345 downwards.
ACCTCGTCGAGCGCCTCGCGGACGAGCTGACCGCTCGACCGGTCTGGCTGTTCTCGAGCGGCCCCATCGGCGACCCGCCCAAGCCCGAGGAGGACCCGGACGAGATCGCCGAGCTGCTCGAGATCACGCACGCTCGCGCGCACGTCACGTTCGCGGGGAAGGTCGACAGGAGCGAGCTCGGGCTCGGCGAGAAGGTCATCGTCGCCGCGGTCCGCACCCCCGAGGGCGACTTCCGACCGTGGGCCGACGTCCGTGCATGGGCGACGGGCATCGCCGAGGCGCTGCGGGCCTAGGTCGGGTCCTCCACCGCCGGGGGCGCGGCGTCGACCGGCCTCTCGTCCGCCGCTCCGCCTCCGCCCCGGACGAGCCAGACGCCCACTGCCCCGATGACGTACCCGAGGGTCACGGGCGCGAGGAACCACAGCGTCCAGAGGGTCCCCGTCACCGGGTCGAACGGCAGGATCGTACCCGCGAGCGCGCTCATGACGAAGATCGCGGCCATCCCGAGGACCACGGCCGCGACGACGAGCGGGTAGCCCCGCCGGCCGTGGACGAGCATCGCTGCGACGATCCCCGACAGGATGAGCGCGATCGGCGAGAGGAATGCGCCGGTGAAGGCGCAGTCCGAGTTGAAGCCCCCGCCGGCGCAGCCCACGAACCCGCTCCCGAAGAGCGCGACGGGGCACGCGGCCGCCACGATCGCGACGGCCGCCACCGCCCGGAGGTGCTGGAGTCGTGCTTGCGTCATCCGTTCCTCCCGTGCCGCCTGCGCGTTCGCGCCACAGATGATGCATGGTCGAGGGTCGTCCCGCACCAGCGTCGAGGCACTCCTGCCGGCGACCACTGGCCGCCGCGGTCACCGCGCGTGAGCAGGTCGCCGCCCACTCGGCGAGCTGGGCGCCGATCGGCCAGCCGGACCTCTCGGTCGCATGACGCGGGGGCGCGGCTGGTATCCTCCCGGCGGATATGCCGATCGACCCGCTCGACGCCCTGCCGCCCGATAGCCCGGCCGCTGCCGCGTACGAGCGCGGTCGGGGCCTGCGCAAGGTCAGTTCGCGGAGAAGCCACGCGGACTGGACCGAGCGGCTGCCCGAGAGCGCAGTCGCCGCCGTGCTCGCGTCGAACGAGGGCCGCATCGCAGAGCTCGTGCCGGTGCGGATGGGGCGGATGGCCGTCTCGCCATTCGCATTCCTCCGGGGGTCGGCCGCCGGCATGACCGCCGACCTCGCCATCGGCCCACGGACGGGCGTGAGCGTCCAGCTCTGCGGGGATGCCCACCTGGCCAACTTCGGCATCTTCGCGAGCCCGGAGCGCCGGCTCGTGTTCGACCTGAACGACTTCGACGAGACGCACCCTGGCCCGTGGGAGTGGGACGTGAAGCGGCTCGCCGCGAGCTTCGTGGTGGCCTCGCGCGAGAACGGGTACTCGGAGGGCACGTGTCGCGACATGGCGCGCGCGGCCGTCCGCGCCTACCGTTCCTGGACCCGGAAGTACGCCGGGATGCGGGCGCTCGAGGTCTGGTACGACCACATCCCCATCGAGGCGATCATCGAGCGCGTGGAGCAGGCACGTCGCCGTGCGGCCCTGGAGGTCTCCGTCGACGCCGCGCAGCGCCGGGACCACATGGCCGCCCTCGGCAAGCTGTCCGTGAAGGCGCCGGGCGGCGGCTGGCTCATCCGCGATCGGCCGCCCCTCCTCCAGCGCCTGGCCGACGACGACCCGAGCCGGGCCGCGCTCCCGGCCATCTATGACGGCTACGTCCGCTCGCTGGCATCCGATCGACGGGTCATCGTGGAGAAGCACCGCCTGCTGGACGTCGCGCTGAAGGTCGTCGGCGTCGGCAGCGTCGGCACACGCTGTTACGTCGTGCTGTTCGCCGGCCCCGCCGGCGGCCCGCTGGTCCTCCAGGTGAAGGAGGCGCGCGAGTCGGTCGTGGCTCCCCACGTGAAGACGAAGCACCGCGGGCACCAGGGAGAGCGCGTGGTCAGCGGCCAGCGGATCATGCAGGCGTTCTCCGACATCTTCCTCGGCTGGACCAGGTCGCCCGTGACCGGGGTCAGCTACTACGTCCGCCAGCTGTACGACATGAAGTACGGCATCGACCTCGCGGGAGTCCGGCCGGTCGGCATGGAGCTGTACGCGGAGGTCTGCGGGTGGGCGCTGGCGCGGGCTCATGCCCGCTCCGGCAACCCGGCCCTCGTCGCGGGCTACCTCGGTTCCGGCGAGACATTCGACGAGGCCATCGCGACCTTCGCGGTGAGGTACGCGGACCAGACCGAACGCGACCATGCGGCGTTCGTGGTGGCGATCCGGTCGGGGAGGATCCCGACCGCGGCCGGCGTCTG
>CAIYQJ010000256.1 GCA_903928275.1 uncultured Chloroflexota bacterium | reverse complement strand
GCTTCATCACCGTCTTCCCCGCCCACAGCGCATCGACGTGCCGCGATACGAGCGTCCGGGACGATATGCGGTGCTCCAAGGTGCGGCAGGGCGCGATACGAGCGTCCGGGGCGATAGGCGGTGCTCCACGGTGCGGCAGCGCGCGATACGAGCGTCCGGGACGATGGGCGGGTCGCTCAGCGCGGGCGTGCTACACTGCACCGCCGCAACGGACCCGTGGTGTAGCGGCCCAACATGCCAGCCTGTCACGCTGGAGATCGCCGGTTCGAATCCGGTCGGGTCCGCCATCTCGCTCTCTTCACGCCCCGTCCCCGGACGGGGCGTTCGGATTCGTGGCGGCCGGCGCACCGGCCCTACGCGATGCCGGCGAAGAGGTCCGTCTCGGGCGGGGTCGCGGGCACACGCGACTCGCGCAGCACGAAGGCCTCCTGGCCGCCCAGCTCGCGCCAGGCGTCCGGGCCGAGGGCGAGGAGAGGGTTGTCGATCGAGATCTGCGTCGCGTGGCAGCGCAGCGCGGCGAATCGGCGCTCCGCCCACGGAGCCACGTCCACCCGCGTCGTGATCGTGGCCGGGTCGATCGTCATCTGGGCGATCCACGCGTCGAACGTCGCACGCTGCTCCGGCGTCGCGTCCGCCGGCGGATCCCAGAACGTCCGGAGGCCGCGCTCGTGGAGCATCTCGCGCATCCGCTCGCGCAGCGCCGGATCCTGCGCCTGCTCGTAGAGCTTGGCGGGGGCCCAGGGCACGAGGCCGCCCGCGACCTCGGAGGGACCGGCGCCGCCGTGCTCGGCAGCGACCTGCTCCGGGTACCACGCCGCGTCGCCGGCCCGCGCGAACGCCGCGACCGTCACGCGATGGGACGCGATGTGGTCGGGGTGGCCGTACCCGCCGAAGTCGTTGTAGGTCGTCATCACGTCGGGCCGGTACGTGCGGATGAGGAAGACGAGCCGCCGCGCCGCCTCGTCGACGGGAGCCTCCCAGAAGCAGCGGGCGTCGCGATTCCCGGCGGTGCCCATCATCCCGGAATCGCGATAGCCGAGGTTCTCCCACTCGGTGACGCCGAGCTCGCCCATTGCGGCCTCGAGCTCGGCCGCCCGCATCTCCCCGAGGCGTCGTCGGTTCTCCTTGGTGTCAAGAGCGGGCACGACGATCTCGCCGAGCTCCCCGCGCGTGCACGTGACGAGGACGACGCGACGGCCCTCGGCGACGGCGCGGGCCATGACGCCCCCCGTACCGATGACCTCGTCGTCGGGGTGGGCGTGGACGGTCATGAGGGTGGATCGATGCTGGTCGAGCGGTCGCATGTGGGACATGGGCGGCATCCTACTCCGGCCGTCCCGGACCGGCCGGAGACGATCCCGAAGGTCAGCCGGGGCGTGAAGCCGCGCGGTCGGGGACCGCGCGCGTCAGCTCGTAGCCGACTGGCTGGACGTACGTCGCCACGACCGCGAAGCCGTACGCGGCGAGCAGCCGCCGGAGCGCAGGGCGGCCGAATGTCCCGCCGAACCCGGCGCCGCCGTCCGCGAGCCCCTCCTGCAGGCAGTACACGAGGTCGCCGCCGTACGTGATGATCGCCGTGGGGTCCGCCAGGGCCGCCTGGAGCTCCGCCGGCCGGATCCCGGCGCCGTCGCGGAAGGCTGTCTCGACGCGCGGGAGGATCGAGCCGGCCGCGACGAGGAACTCGACGACCGCGCGCATGTCGAACGGGAAGCCACCCCGAAGCGGCCCAACGGCCTCCTCGTCCGGCGCGTACCGACCGTCCGCGCCGTGCGCGTAGCCGGCGGCGACTGTCGCGTCCGCGCCCGCGATCCGCCGGTGATCCGGCGGTGGGCTGCCGACGAGCGCCCCGGAGCAGTCTCCCCTGGACCGCCGGCGGGTTCGACCACGGCGGTCGATCGGTCCCGACCGGCGACGCAGCGGGAGGGATCCCATGGCCGGATCCAGGCTCCTCGGGCGGCCGCTCGGTCGCTGGGGATCGGGGAAGACGCGGAATGCCCGCGCGTTCCCCCGCATCGTGCGCGCCGCCGCGGCGGCCGCACTCATCGTCGCCCTCGCCACCCCGGCGACGGCGGCCGCCGATCCCGGCGGCGCCACCGGGGGCGCGGCACCGCCCGGAGCCGTGGGCAAGTCCAGGGTCGTGCAGAACGCCGCGTGGACCACGGCCAAGACGGCCCATCGGGTCCACCTGGCCGGCCCGGCGGCCGTGACAGTGGAGCTCGCTACGCCGATGTTGGCGCTGCCGCTCGCGAAGCGGCTCGTCACGACCGACACGCAGCTCATCGTCGAGCCGCCGGGGTCGGGCGTGGACGATCGCGGCATGTCCTTCGTGGACCTGAACTACTGGAACTTCTGCGCGCCGGGCGGCGCGACGGTCGCGGCGGCCTACTTCGGGTCGACGCGGGTGACGGGCCGGGCCCCGAGCTACTTCGTGGAGCCGTACGGACCCCGGCAGGTGCGGACGTACTGGGCGTCCGCCGACTCGGTGAGCGGCTACCCCACGAAGGGCCGCGCATTCCTCATGTACATGGCCGAGCAGGTCTTCCCGCCCGGCTGGGCAACGCCGGGGCTCGTGGACTTCTCCTACTACCCCACCACCGGGGCCACGCTCCAGGACACGCGCGACGCGCTCAACTGGGAGATCTCGGGTCACTCGCCCTACTGGGCGTCGTACTACTACGCCGTCCAGCCGGCCTACGGCGCGCGGTTCACCGAAGCCCAGCTCCACGCGGACGTGGCGTGGGCGGTCGGCTACGACAACGCCCCGATCGTCGCGGCCGTGAACACCGCGTACCTGCCGAACTGGTCGCGCGCCCTGGGACACACGATCACCATCGTCGGGTACGACGACGCGGCGGGCACGTACGTCTACCTCGACACGTGCGGGAAGCTGTGCAACGGCAGCTCCAGCAACCGCAACGGCGGCCTCTTCACCATCGCGCGACGCTCCCTGTACCTCGCGGTCGCATCGTGGGGCACCGGGTACCTGTACTGACCCCCCGTCGGGCTCCCTGCATCGAAGACCGGAGGATGCTCGTGGACCCTCTCCCGCACCTCGCACGCCGCCCGCTCGCGGCAACGGTCGCGGCGCTCGCCGCCTCCGTCGCGGTCATCCTCGCGCCCGGCCCGGTCGGGGCCGCGAGCGGGACGAAGACGACCTTCGCCGCGGTCTACGACCGTTCCGCGGTCGTCGTCGTCGCCACGGTCATGGACGCGCCCACCGTCTCGGCCGGGTACCGCCTCTCGGTGGAGCGCGTCCTCAAGGGCACGGCCGGCGCCGCCCTCACGTTCGCGCCGGATCCAAAGGCCGTGGCGCTCGTCCCCGGCCAGCGGGTCGTCCTCCTGCTCACGGACCCCAACGGCCTCGACTTCCGGGGCACCACGGCGCTGCTCGTCTCGCCCGACGGGTCGATCGACCCGGACGGCCTCGCCGGCGTGCCCGCGACCGTCGCCGCCCTGGAAGCCTCCAGCGGAGGCCCTTCCCCGTCCATGCCGTCGACCACTACGATCCCGCCAGCCGAGACTCCCGCCCGTGACCCTTTCGCGCTCTTCGTCCTCGTCGCGGCCTCGGTCGCGACCGGCGTGGCGCTCGTACTGGCCCAGGGCGCACTGGCCGGACGGCGCAGCGCCTGACGCTCGCGTGACATCCTCGGGCGCCGGACCGCCGCCGGCGCCCGATCGACCAGGGAGGACCAGCCATGTGTCGGAGCATCAGGACGCTGCGGGGCACCGCCGAGCCGGCGTCCGACGAGGAGGTGCGGGCGGCCGCGCTCCAGTTCGTCCGCAAGGTGAGCGGATATCGGACGCCGTCGCGCCGGAACGCCGAGGCGTTCGAGACCGCCGTCGACCAGGTCGCCGCGGCCACCCGGCACCTGCTCGCGTCGCTCGCGGCCCGCTGACCGACGCCGCCGCGCATACCATCGGCGCCATGCCCACGCCAGCAGGATCCGCCGACCGCGCCGCGGCCGCTCCCGGCCCGCTCGCCGGGATCCTCGTCGCCGACTGCTCAACGGTCCTCGCCGGGCCCTACTGCACGATGCTCCTCGCCGACCTTGGCGCGGACGTGGTGAAGGTGGAGCCGCCCGAGGGGGACGCCACGCGCGGCTGGGGCCCGCCGTGGGTCGCCGACGGATCGGACGGTCCGGGGACGGCTGCCTACTACCTCGCGGTCAACCGGAACAAGCGGAGCATCCGGCTCGACCTGAAGAGGCCCGCCGGGGTCGCGGCGCTGCGCCGGCTCCTCGCGCGGTCGGACGTCCTCGTGGAGAACCACCGCGTCGGGGGATTCGCGCGGCTCGGCTTCGACGACGAAGCGCTCGACGCGCTCAACCCACGCCTCGTGCACCTCGCGATCAGCGGGTTCGGGCCGGACGGACCCGACGCGGGCACTCCCGGGTACGACCTCATCATCCAGGCGGTGGCCGGGGTCATGTCGATCACCGGCGACGCGGATGCCGACGGCGGCCGCCCCACGAAGGTGGGCGTCGCGATCAGCGACATCACGACCGGGATGCTCGGCGCCGTCGCCGTGCTCGCGGCGCTCGACGGGCGCGACCGGCCCGGGTCGCCAGCGTACGGACGGGGCCAGCGGATCGACATCAGCCTGTTCGAGTCGACGCTCGCGTGGCTCGCGAACCAGGCGCAGAACGCGTTCGTGGCGGGGCGGTCTCCCGGCCGTCGCGGGAACGCCCACCCGAACATCGTCCCGTACGAGACGTTCGCCACCTCCGACGGGGAGATCGCGGTCGCCGTGGGCAGCGAGCGCCAGTGGCCGCGGTTCTGCGCGGCGCTCGGCCTCGCGCCGCTGGCGACCGACGCGCGCTTCGCCACGAACGGCGACCGCGTCGCCAACCGCGCCGAGCTCCGGCCGATCATCGCGGCCCGGCTCGCAGCGGACACGTCCCGCGCCTGGCTGGCGCGGCTCGCGGCCGCAGACGTCCCCGTCGGCCCGATCAACGACGTGATGCAGGCGCTTCGTCATCCGCAGGCGGTGGCGCGCGGTTCCGTCGTGGAGCTCGAGCACCCCGTGCTCGGCCGCATGTCGCAGGTCGCGCCGCCGTTCGCCCTCTCGGCAACGCCGGCGTCCGTGCGCACCCCGCCGCCGATGCTCGGCGAGCAGACGGACGGGATCCTCGCCGAGCTCGGCTACGCGCCGGACGAGATCGCCGCGCTCCGCGAGGAGGGCGTCGTCTGACTCAGGTCGGGCCGCCCGACTCGTCCTCCCGTTCGAGACCCTCCGGCTCGACGCCTCCCGGCTCGGCCGCCCCCTGCGTCGCCCCACGCTCCTCGGGCGGTCGCACGTGGCGGAAGGCGCGGAACACGAGCAGGTCGTACACGATCTTCAGCGACCCCGCGATGACGAACGGCACCGCCGTGTACGCCACGCTCGCCGCGAGCGGGGCGGCGATGAACGGCGATACGCCGACGCCGAGCGTTCGCGCGATCCCCGTGATGCCCGCGGCCGCAGACCTCTCGTCCGGCTCCACCACGGCCATCGTGTAGGACTGGCGGGTGGGGACGTCCATCTGGCTGATGCTCATGCGGAGGAAGAACACGAGCGCCGCCAGCCCGGCGGTCGGCATGAACGGGACGAGGATGAGCAGGACGTTGGACGGGAGGTGCGTGTACACCATCGTCTCGATGAGCCCGATCCGGTGCGCGAGCCAGGTGGCCGCGAGCGCCGATCCGGCGGCGAGCACGTTCGCGACGAAGAGGATGCCGCCGAGCACCGCCGGCTGGAGGCCCCAGTGCGTCGAGAACCAGAACGCGACGAGGCTCTGGATGACGAACCCCCCGGCGAACGCGTCGAGCGCGAAGAGCATGCTCAGGCGGAGCACGACGCCCTGGGACTTGTGGAGGCCGAAGCGGGAGGTGCGCGACGGCGTCGGGGTCTCGATGGCCGGCGTGAGGAAGAAGAAGATGCCGGCCAGCAGGAAGCCGGCCAGCGCGTACGCGACGATGACGGCGCGGTAGGCGTCGATCGTCCCCGCACCCGAGCCGACGAGCGACTGGACGCCGAGGCCCGCCGCGAGCGTCCCGCAGGCCGTCGCCAGCGCGCCGGCGACCGTGTACCACCCGAACGCGGTGATCCGGCGCTCATCGCCCACGATGTGCGAGAGCGACGCCTGCTCCACCGCGAGGAACGGCCCCACCTCGTTGCCGCTCGGGCTGATCACCCCGATGGTCGCCGAGATCACGACGACCCAGAAGTCCCGCGAGGCGACGAAGACCGCGCCGGCGAGGACCATCAGCGCAGCGCCGATGACGAGGGTCCGCCGGCGCCCGAACCGGTCGGCGCGGGTCGTGAGGAGCAGCGAGATGAGGGCATCGCCGAGGAGCGTCGCGGCGAGGACGACGCCGACGCGGAAGCCGTCGAGGCCGATCGCGGTGAGGTACAGGACGAGGACCACCGAGACCCCGCCGTATGCCGCCATCCGGACGACCCGGGCGGCGAAGAGCAGCCGGGTGTCCCGCCCGAAGGCGAACGACGGGCTGAACCGCGGGCGGACGGGTGCGGGTGGGCGCGGATCGCCCGGCGGCGCCTGATCGAGCGGCCCGGGCGGCGTCCGGTCCGTCGGCCCCGCCGGCGCAGGAGGCGTCCGGTCCGTCGGCCCGCTCAGGATCCGACCCCGGCGACCTGCGCCTGGCACCACGCATGGAGCGCGCTGTAGACGGGCAGCTGGAGGGCGGGCGTCTCCTCGTCGGGGAGGCCGAGGAGCGCGAAGCCCTCGGCGACGGCCAGCAGGCCGCGGGACTCGGGCGTGGCGTCGCGGTCGTCCGCGATGTCGGCCCCGTGGACGATGCGCGCCAGGAGGGCGACCGCCGGGTCGTCGATCGCATGGTCCGCCACGAGGACCTCGAACGTGCAGAGGCCGTCCCGGTGCGTGTACCGGGCGCCGGGCGCGTCGAACGAGATCGCGTCGGCATCCTCGGCGATCGCGAGGACCTCGTCCGCGGGCGCGAAGAGGATCTCGGCACCAGGGTCGATGAACGTCGCGATGAGCCACGGACAGGCCACGCGGTCCACCCTGGGGTGCTCACGGGTGACCCAGCGCATCTCCGGACCTCGTTGGCATGCCGGCGGGCGTCGCCGGCGGACGGGCGGAGGCTACAGCTCCTGCCGGCGGAAGACCGCGAGGGCGACGGCGACCGAAAGCGCGATGCATGCGACCGAGCCGACGACGGCCGGGATCAACATGGACGGCACGGTCCCGAGAGCCAGGTCGATCGCGACGCTCGAAGCCCCGATCGGCGACCACTGGCCCACCACGGGGACGATCCCGAGGATCGACATCACGACGAGCGCGACGAAGCCAACGCCACCTGCCACGAGCTGCGACGAAGAAGCGGTGCTCGCGAGGAACGTGAGCGCGGCGAACGCGCACAGCTCGAGCCAGAGCACGAGCCCCATCGCGATCGTGCCGGCGACCGGGAGCGGTTCGAACAGGAGCGTCGTGTATGCCCATGCGCCGCCGGTGGCGAGCGCCATCGCGACGAGGAGCGTGGTGGCGAGGGCCACGAGCTTGGCGCACAGGAAGGCCGCGCGACCAGCGGGCATCGTGAGGAGGAAGGCCGCGGTCCCGCGCTCCTTCTCCGTGGCCACCGAGCCCATCGCGAGGAGGATCGCGATGAGGATCCCGAGCTGGCCGACGTTCTTCGCGAGCTGCGCGACCGCATCCGCCGTGGTCGCCGGCGGCAGCGTGATGGAGGCCCCCGGCATGCCGGTCCCCACGGACTTCAGGATCTCGGGGGTGTACTTGGCCAGGAGCGGCGACCCCAGGCCGAACAGCAGGAAGACGATGCCGACGATCACGATCCGGCGCGTGCGCCACTGCTCCAGCAGCTCTTTCCGCAGGAGCGTCGCGAAGCCGGTCACGACCGCTTCCCCGGATCCACCGCAGCGCCCCACGCCGGGCCGGGTCCGGCCGCGCCCCTCGCCGGCGGCTCCGGTGGCAGCGGCGTGCCCACGAGGTCGAGGAAGACGTCCTCGAGCGTGGGTCGGACACGCGCGACGGCGTCGATCGGGATGGCGGCCCGCGCGAGGATGCCGAGCAGGCGAGTCCCGGCCGTATCGGGGTCGGGGACGCGCACGATCACGACCGGCCCGTCCGTCCGCGCCTCCGTCACGCCGGCGGACGTCCGCAGAACCTCGGCCAGCCGCGCGGCATCGGCGGCGCGACGTCCATCGTCGTCGCCGCCCCTGCCGTCTCCGGCGACCTCGATGCGGAACGTGGGCGGCGCGTAGCGGGCGACGAGGTCGTCGAGCGGCGACGCGACGACGAGCCTGCCGCGGTGGAGGATCGCGACGCGGTCGCAGACGCGCTCCACGTCCGTGAGGACGTGCGTGGAGAGGACGACCGTGGCGGAGCCGCGAAGGCGGTCCACGATCGCGAGGACGTCGCGGCGGCCCTCCGGGTCCAGCGAGCTCACCGGCTCATCGAGGAACAGGACGGCCGGGCGGCCGACGATCGCGGCGCCGATGCCGAGGCGCTGCCGCATCCCGCCGGAGTACCCGCCGATCCGGCGCCGCGCGACGTCCGCGATCCCCACGAGCTCGAGCACCTCGTCCACGCGGCCCCGGAGGGTGGGTCCCGAGAGGCCGTGCAGGCGGCCGGCCAGCTCTAGCAGCTCGCGACCGCGCATCCAGCCGTAGTAGCGCGGCGACTGGTCGAGATACCCGATCCGAGCCTGTGCGCGGCCGTCCCCTGAACCCGGCCCGGCGACCGCGACACCGGCGACGCTTGCGGATCCCGCCGTCGGACGGGCGAGGCCGAGCAGCAACCGGAGCGTGGTGGTCTTGCCCGCGCCGTTCGGGCCGAGCAGGCCGAAGACGCTCCCGGCGGGGACCGCGAGGTCGAGGCCGTCGAGAGCGAGGACGTCCCCGAACCGCTTCGTCAGGCCGCGGGTCGAGATCGCGGAGGCGGCAGCTGCTGCACCCGCGCCGGCCGTGCCCGAAACAGCCGGGCCGGGTGCGGCCGGGGCGGGCGTCGCCGTCACGACTCCTCGCGCCCGAACAGGAAGTACAGGAGCGGCCCGATGAACGAGATGAACAGGATGATGACCGCCCAGATCGGCTTGCTCACGCCCTTGACGACGCGCTCCGGCCGGGTGAGGTCCCAGAGACCCCAGACGAGGAGCCCGATCTGGATGACGGCGAGCGGGAGGATGAGCAAGATCGTCGTGGTCTGGTCCATGCCCGGAATCTACGCCTCACGTCGGCGCCGGGAACGGGCTCGACGGCCGGAGGCGGGCGGCAGGATGGCAGGGTTCCGCGGCGGACGGGCCCGGGCGCGGCCCCGGCCCGGCAAGGACATCTCGGACCAGGCTGCGCGCTTCAGCCGCGCCCCGATCAGCCGCAGCCGGCCGAGTGCGGGCCGGTCGGCTGCGGCTGATCCGGGATCCACGGTGCGGAGACGACTCGGCGAGTGGACCGCGTGCGCGGTCGAACGGGGCTCCCGGTGCCGACCGGGCCAGGAACCCCGGGGCATCGCGACGCCACAGATCGCCCGGGACGCTGCAATCCGCTCCGGCACCATGTCGCACCGCGTCCGTGGCGCCTGCTGGGACGATCCAGGGGTCGTGACGCCGCCGGTGATCGTCCCCGGCGATGGGTGACGCTCGGCACCCGCCACCTCCGTCCGCCGGGAGTCTTCGCGTCGCGATAGCAGCGTCCGGGGCGATGGCTGGGGCTCCCGGCCGCCGCGGGGCTCGATACCAGCGTCCGGGGCGATGGCTGGGGCTCCCGGCCGCCGCGGGGCTCGATACCAGCGTCCGGGGCGATGGCTGGGGCTCCCGGCCGCCGCGGGGCTCGATACCAGCGTCCGGGGCGAT
>CAIYQJ010000255.1 GCA_903928275.1 uncultured Chloroflexota bacterium | reverse complement strand
GTCTGGCGTCGGCTCGCGCCGTCGAGGAATGCCGCCTCCTCGAGCTCAGCGGGGATCGCGGCGAACGCGGCCCGCATGAGCCAGAGCGCGAGGGGCATGGACATCGCCGCGTAGACGATCGCGAGGCCGATCTGCGTCGTCCGCAGGCCGACCGACTGCAGGAGGACGTACAGCGGGACCATGAGCGCGACGGCTGGGAGGAAGGCTCCCAGCAGGATCGCGAACCCGCCGGCGGCCCGGCCGGGGAAGCGCATCCGCGCGAACGCGTAAGCCATGCTCATCCCGAAGATCATCGAGATCGCGGCCGCCGTGCCCGCGACGAACAGGCTGTTCTTCAGCAGGCCGAGGAAGGAGAGCGACTGCGCGGGCTTCGCGAACGTGTCGGCGAGGACGGAGAGCGACCATTCCTTCGGCCAGAGGCTGAACTCGGACGGATAGCCCTGCAGCGTGGGGTCGAACGCGGTCCACACCAGCGTCCAGAGAGGCAGGAGCACCCAGATCGCGACCAGCGCAAGGATGGCGTAGGTCGCCGCGGTCGCCATCCTGCGCCTGCGGCGCGGCCACGGGTCGCGGTACACCCGGCGCGTCTCAGACATATTGCACCTCGCCCACGTGCTGGCGACGCACGAACCATGAGAGGCCGACGATCAGGACCATGACCGCGAAGAGGTTGAGTGCGGCCGAGACGGCGAACAGGCCGGCGTCACCGGAGCTGGGGTTGAAGGTGAAGAACGAGGCGGTAGCGATCGTCGAGTTGGGGCCATACAGCACGTAGAAGAGGTAGAACTGGTTGAACGCGAGCAGCCCGCGGACCACGAGCGCCGGCACCAGCAGCGGGGCGAGGAGCGGGAGCAGGACCGAGCGGAACGTCCGCCACGCACCGGCGCCGTCGATCCGGGCCGCCTCGAGCATCTCCCGCGGGACCATCGCCAGGCCGGCGGTCGCCGCAAGGAAGACGAGCGGCCAGCCGATCCACGTGGCGGCCATCAGCTGGACCGCGAGGGTGGTCTCGGGGCGATCCTGCCATCCGATGTTCGTGCCGAACAGGAGCGCGATCCACCCAGTCGTCGGCTCCCAGATGCGGAACCAGATGAGCGCGCCGATGAACTCGGGGATCGCCCACGGCAGGATGTAGATGGTCCGCCAGAAGCCGCGGAACCGGATGCCGCGCCGCGCGAGGAGGAGCGCGACGCCCACACCCAGGACCGCCTGCAACGCCACGCTGGACACCGTCCAGAGAAGCGTGAACACCAGGGTGTCGGAGAGATAGCCGCGGAAGATGTCCCACAGGAGACTGATGCCCGCGAAGTGGACGCGCGTGGAGGCGGCCTGCTGGCTGAACGGCTGGTAGTCGATCGGCGCGACCTGCCCGGTGAGGCCGCCCGCCACCTCCCGCCAGACGCCCCCGCGGATCCCGTCACGGATCGAGAGAGACGTGAAGTCCGTGAGCGACATCGCCGCCTGGTAGACGAGCGGGAACAGGATGATCGCGCCGAGGACGATGATGCCCGGCAGGAGCCACGGCGCGGCCCCGCGCAGGTCGCGCAGGGATCGGCGATCCAGCCGTGGTCGCCGCACCTCGCCTGCGCGGATCCGCGCGATCGCACGTCGTGCCGGCTCGAGCACGAACCCGCGGAACCCCTGTGCCGCGGCCAGGGACAGGGGCGCGGTCAGGACGAGGATGTACTGCGGCCATTTGGTCGGCCAAAGCAGCAGGAAGACCAGCCCCACGGCCAGCCAGAGGACCCACGTCCGCTCGCGGCGCCACAGGCGGGCGATCCCAACGATCGCGAGGAGCGTGATGAAGACATCGAGCGTCACCACGTAGACGCCGTTCGTCAGGTCGTTCTGCGCAAGCCACACGAACGGCTTCCACATGGGGAAGCCCGCGCTCGCGACCTCCGGGGCCGTGTTGGCGTAGTGCTGGAAGTACACGAGCGAGTCGACGACCCGGCCCACCGGATCCGGCCACAGGTACGGGCTGGCGGCGACGAAGACTGCGACGGCGAGGAGCCCCCAGCCGAGCGGGGCCGCTGCGGCCGCCCATGCGCGACGCCGCCGCGGCGTAGCGTCGCCGGCGCGCCACCGGACCCACAGCATGTCGAGGAGGACCGCGACCCCGGCAGCAACGTAGAGGTACTTGCCCGCCGCGGTCAGGCCAAGGAAGACCGCCGACAGCACGAGCCAGGTGGTCAGCGGGACGGCGGGCAGCCGGCGCGTGGCGCGCTCTGGCACGGGGACAGGGGCTGTCGCCTCCGCCGCCGCGCCGTCCGGCGGCGCGCCGGCCGAATCGACGTCTGCGGCCGCCGCGGCGACGTCGGGCACGGCGCCGATCGCATCGAGGCACGCGGGCGGCGCCCGGAGCGACAGCCAGCGCCGTTTCCACGCCAGGTACGCGAGCACGGTCAGGACGCTGAGGAGCGCCGGCAGTGCCTCGAGCATCACCTGGCTCGTGTACTTGACCGTCCACGTGTGGACGGCGAGGAAGAGTCCGCCGAGCGGGTCCACGAGCGCGAGCGCCGCCACCTCGAGCACCCCGAACGTTGCGGCCGTCAGGCGGGCCGCGGTGAGCTGGGGCTCCGGCAGGGACTTCGCCGGATCGGCCGTCGTCGGAATGTCCGGGACGAGGGTCGCGGGCGGCAGCGCGGCGAGGACGATGCCGAAGGCGATCTTCGCGAGAGGCGGGTGCTCCGGACGGTAGTTCGTCTGCGTGAAGGCGGCCCAGTCGCCGCTCCGGATCGCGGCGGCGTACAGCTGGCCGGCGCGCATGTAGTCGTCTTCGTCGTAGTCGATGGGCAGCCGGTCCACGGCGTGGAGGCGGACCCCGGCGGCGATGAGGATGACGACGACGACCGCCCCGACGGCCGCGAGTCGTCGCATCCTGCCCTGGGATCGCATCTCGCCCCCCGCCTGGCACCAGGTCGATGGCCGGCATCGTACAGGAGCGAAGTCTCGAGTCAACCGCACGCCGGGCATGTGATCCGGGTCACAGACGGGGTGGCACCTCGTCACACGTACGGCGGGTCGACACCACGAAGAGCGGGTCCACACCCGTGAGCGACGCGTCGGCGTCAGGCGTGAGCGGCCCCTGCCATCGCACTACACGCCGGCGAGCGCCGTGTCCGTCTCGGCAGCGATGAGCGCGAACCCCGGCTTGATGACGCCCTCGATGAGGCGGATCCGGTCCTCGAAGTGCGCGAACGCGCTCTTCATCGCGTTGATCTGCAGCCAGCGGACGTCCTCGAGGGAGAGGCCGAATGCGGCCGACACGGCCGCGAGCTCGCTCGTGAGCGAGACGCGGCTCATGAGGCGATTGTCCGTGTTCACCGTGACGCGGAAGCGGAGCCGGCGCAGGAGCCCGAACGGGTGCTCGGCCACCGATGACGCCGCGCCCGTGTGGACGTTCGAGGTGGGACACATCTCGAGGGGGACCCGCCGGTCGCGGACATACGCCGCGAGGCGCCCGAGGTCCGCCGTCCCGTCGGGGTGGACCGTGATGTCGTCCACGATCCGGACGCCGTGGCCCAGCCGCTCCGCGCCGCACCACTGGAGTGCCTCCCAGATGGACGGCAGCCCGAAGCTCTCGCCGGCGTGGATCGTGATGTGGAAGTTCTCGCGGGCGATGTAGTGGAACGCGTCGAGGTGCCGGGTGGGCGGGAAGCCGGCCTCGGCGCCGGCGATGTCGAAGCCCACGACGCCCGCATCGCGCCAGCGCACGGCGAGCTCGGCGATCTGGAGGGAGTGCGATGCGGTCCGCATCGCGGTGACGAGCGTCCGGACGTCGATGGGGTGGCCCGCGGCGGCGCTGGTCGCCGACCCGCGACGGAAGCCCGCGAGGACCGACTCCACGACCTCGTCGAGGGAGAGGCCGCGCTCCGTGTGCAGCTCCGGGGCGAACCGGACCTCCGCGTACACGATCCCGTCCGCGCCGAGGTCCATCGCGCACTCGGCGGCGACGCGCTCGAGCGCGTCCTTCGTCTGCATGACGCCGACCGTGTGGGCGAACGTCTCGAGGTAGAGCTCCAGGCTCTTCCTGTCTGCGCCGCGCGTGAACCACCGGCCCAGCTCGACCGCGTCCATCGTGGGCAGCGCCGTGTAGCCGGTCTCGGCCGCGAGATCCACGACCGTCGCGGGCCGCAGGCCGCCATCGAGGTGGTCGTGGAGGAGCACCTTCGGGACGCGGGGCAGGAGCTCATCGATCCGCATGGTCGCCATCATGCGCCGGGGTGGGGCCCCCGTCGACAGCGAAGTCGCTGCCGTGCTGACCACGGGTACACTCGGTGCGGGCCGGCCTACCACCGGCCGCGAGGATCGATCCGAGGAATGCCATGTCCCGCTTCACCGACGCCCTGAACGCCCAGGTCGCGAACGAGTTCGGCGCATCCCAGCAGTACGTCGCGATCGCCGTCTACTACGACACCGAGACGCTCCCGCAGCTCGCCGCCCACTTCTACCGCCAGGCTGTCGAAGAGCGCAACCACGCGATGATGCTCGTCGGATACCTGCTCGACGCCGGCGAGGAGGCGCGCATCCCGGGCGTCGCGGCACCGCGCACGTCGTTCACAAGCGTCGTGGAGCCCGTGGAGCTCGCCCTCGCGCAGGAGCGCAAGGTGACCGACCAGATCAAGGAGCTCTCACGGATCGCGCGCGAGGACGGCGACAGCCTTGCCGAGCAGTTCCTCCTTTGGTTCCTCAAGGAGCAGCTCGAGGAGATGTCGAGCATGACGGCGTTGCTGCGGAACGTGGAGCGGGCGGCCGACGCGAACATCCTCCTCGTGGAGGATCAGCTCGCCCGGACGAGCGCGGCCGCAGGGGGCGTGGACCCCACCGCACCGCGAGCCGCCGGCGGAGCCCTGTAGGGTCGCGGCCGAGCCGGGGTCGCGGCCGAGCCGGGGTCGCGGCCGAGCCGGGGTCGCTGCCCTACCCGGCCGACCGCACCTCGGCGAGGCGACGCTCCAGGAACGCGCGCTCCGCGCCGTTCGTCGCGAGAGCGAGCGAGCGCTCGTAGGCCACCGCTGCCTCCTGCCGCCGGCCGAGGCGCCGCAGGAGGTCCGCGCGCGTCGCGTGGAAGAGGTGGTACTCGGCCAGCGCCCCTTCCGCGCGAAGGCCCTCGACGAGGACGAGGCCCTCGGCGGGCCCGAACGCCATCGCCACGGCCACGGCGCGGTTCAGGTCCACCACGGGCGACGGAGCGACCTGCGCCAGCCGTGCGTACAGCGCGGCGATCTCTGCCCAGTCCGTATCGGCGGCGACGGCGGCGGACGCATGGCAGGCCGCGATGGCGGCCTGGATCGCGTATGGCCCCGGCCGCCCGCCGCTCTGTGCCAGTGCGCGCTCGACGAGGGCCATCCCCTCGTCCATCTCGGCGCGGTCCCAGCGCGCCCGGTCCTGGGCTTCGAGGAGGACCAGGCCCCCGTCCGGCTCGGTGCGCGCGTCGCGCCGCGAGTCCTGCAGCAGGAGGAGCGAGAGGAGGCCGCGGGCCTCGGTCGACTCCGGCATGAGGTCGGCGACGAGGCGCGACAGGCGGATCGCTTCCGCGCAGAGGTCGCGTCGGACGAGCTCGTCGCCGACGCTCGCGGTGTAGCCCTCGTTGAAGATGAGGTAGAGCGTCGCGAGGACACCGTCGAGTCGCTCGGGGAGCAGGTCGTCGGGCGGGACGCGGTACGGGATGTGCGCGGCGAGGATCTTCTTCTTCGCCCGCACGATGCGCTGGGCGAGCGTGGCCTCCGGCACGAGGAACGCGCGGGCGATCTCGGGCGTCGTGAGGCCGCCGAGCGTGCGGAGCGTGAGCGCCACGCGGGCGTCGAGCGGGAGCGCCGGGTGGCAGCACGTGAAGATGAGTCGGAGCCGGTCGTCCGCGACACGACTCTCGCCACCGAGTCGCACGTCTCCCTCCACTCCCGCGCTCGCGGCGCGCTCGATCTCCGCGACCTTCACCGCCTCCGTGCGCCGACGGCGCAGCCGGTCGAGCGCGCGATTCCGAGCCGTGGTGACGATCCAGGCGCCGGGCCGGTCCGGCACGCCGTCGCGCGGCCACCGCTCGATCGCGGTGACGAACGCGTCCTGGACCGCCTCCTCGGCGAGGTCGAAGTCGCCGAGGACGCGGATGAGCGTCGCGAGGGCGCGGCCGGACTCCGCGCGGAACGTCTGCTCGACGACCGCGATCGACCCGTCGGCCACGCTCCGCGGCTCGCGCGCCTCGGCCACCGGCGGCCGCCGAGCCGTCGCGAACCCCCGCCGGCTCGCGGGTGTCGTCAGCCTGCCCGCTCCGGCATCGGCATGATCGGGCGGACCTCGACCGATCCCGACTTCGCGCCCGGGATCTTCGCCGCGGCGCCCAGCGCCGTGTCCAGGTCGTCGCATTCGATGACGTAGAACCCGCCGAGGGCCTCCTTCGTCTCGGCGAAGGGGCCGTCGGTCACGAGGCTCTTCCCATCGCGGACGCGGACGGTCGTCGCGGCCGCCGTCGGGAGGAGGGCCTCCGCGCCGCGCAGGATCCCCTGCTTCTCGATCCCGACGCTGAACGCGTCGTACTCCGTGAACATCGCCTCCACCTGGGCCGGTGTGGGCGGGGCGGGCGGCTCCTCGCCGTAGATGAGAAGCAGGTACTTCGCCACGGGTGTCGCTCCTTCGGGCCTGGGGGGCGTGTCGTCGCCGCCTTCACCCTAACGACGGTCGGCAACCCCCGGAATCGACACCCCGGTGCGCGGGCCGCGGTGTGGCGCGCCGACAGGGGGCGTGCGCGGGCCCCGCGTCTGCGTCGAATGGACCAGCGCCCGCCGGACCCGGAGCGTGCCGGGGACGGACTTCCGGGCGATTCCGGGCGCTCGCTCCGCACGCGAGAGTGACGCAGGGGGACAGGGGACGGGTCGCCCCGTTTCGGCGGGTGCGCGCGTCGGCGACGTGATGTCGCGCACGGAGCGACATCCGCCGCGCCAGGGATCGGAGGACGTTCGAGATGACGGCAGGGCGATCGAAGACGACGACATCGGCGGCGCGCGGCTTCGCGTGCCTCCTCGCGGCGACAGCCCTCGTGCTCGCCGCCTGCTCGAGCGCCGCCACGCCCGTGCCGTCCGCCACGCCGGCTCAGTCTGCGGGCCCGCTCGGCGGCGTTTCGACGCCCGCCGCGTCGATCGCGGTGGTCGAGCCCTCGGCGCCCGCGCCGTCGATCGCCGTTGTCGAGCCCTCGGCCGCGGCGACCGCGGAGCCGTCCTCGACCGCGGTGGTCCCGCTGACGCCCGAAACGCTCGGGTGCACAGAGTCAGCAGACGCCAAGATCGGCGGGCTCGCGACGCCGTACACGTGCGCCGACTCGGGCCTGCGCCCTGACCCGAACGGCTTCTCCTTCGAGAACTGGAGCGGGCTCACGCCCGGCGAGGTCCTGGACACGACGATGCTCGTCCGCATGTTCGGGGCCGACGAGGTGTGCGTGGACCCGGCGGCCGCAACGTGCCAGCCGAAGACGGCGGCGCTCGCGTGGGCGAAGCAGGTCCAGGACGAGATGAAGGGCGGCCACTGCGAAGGGATGGCCGTCGCGTCCGGCCTGTTCTACACGGACGCGACCGCCCTCGCGGCCGTGGACCCGAACGCGACCGTCACGAGCGAGATCACCAAGTCCAATCACGATGCGGTCGAGGCCATCGTCTACTGGTGGGCGACGCAGGAGATGCCCGAGGTGGCGAAGGTCGCGGGCGCATCCCGCGAGCTCCTGCCCAGCCGGATCGTGCAGGACGTCACGGCGGGCCTGCGGGACAAGCGGATGGACACGATGGGCATGTACTTCACCGAGGGCGCGCACGCGGTGACGCCGTTCGCCGTGACGTACGACGGCACCGTGTACAGCATCTGGGTGTACGACTCGAACAACCCCGGGGTCCCCGGCCAGATCGTCGTCGACCCGGTGGCGGAGTCCTGGCAGTACATGGCGGCGCCCGGCGGCCCGGTCGATTGGAAGGGCGAGGGGGTCGGCACCCTGGAGTACACCCCGATGGCGGTCCGGATGCAGGACTTCACCGCCCCCTTCTCGGACAAGCCCCGGGCCGACGGATACGCGTACATCGTGACGGCGACGACGCCCGATGGCGCCGGCTGGGTCGACCTCGCGATCGCGACCGGCGGTACGACGGTCGACTCGTCGACCGGCCCGGTGAGCACGGACACGCTCCTCGTCGATCAGATCACGCAGGACGGCTCCGGGTACGGGACGATCGCCTACGCGAAGGGCGCCACGGACGTGACCATCACCCCGCACCTCTACGACAGCGGCACGCTCGACATCTCCGTGGACGGACCCGGGATCCCATGGACGAGCGTCCACGCGGTCGGTCCGAAGGGGACCGCCACCGCGGGCGCCTCGCCGGTCGTCCTCGCCCTGTCGGGCGGCACGTCGATCACGATCAAGCTCCCGAAGGGCGTCGTCGCGGACGTCGCGGTCGACACGGGCGAAGCGAACCCGGTCGAGCAGAAGCTGACCGGGCCCGCGACACTCCTCGTCCGCGTGGACCCGGCGACGTCGAAGGTCGAGATCACGAAGCAGTAGGCGCGATCCGGACGACAGGCGAGGCTCGGCGACTCCGGGCCTCGCGCGTCCGGGCATGACGCCGGGCGGGCGGGCGCACGGCGGCGGGCCACGCGACTGGCCCTCTTCGCGCGACCCGTATCCTGTCCTGCATGGCGACCCCGCACGTCGACCTGGACGTCGGAGAGCGGACCGTCCGCGTCACGAACCCTGACAAGGTCTACTTCCCGGACGCTGCCGGCGGCCCGATCGTCAAGCTCGACCTCGTCCGCTACTACCTCGCGGTTGCGGACGGCGCGCTCCGGGGTGCGGGCAGCCGACCGATGGCGCTCAAGCGCTATCCCGACGGCGCCGGCGGCGACTTCTTCTTCCAGAAGCGGGCACCGGCGTCGCGGCCAGCCTGGATCCGGACCGTCGAACTTGCGTTCCCGTCCGGGCGGACCGCGGACGAGGTCGTCATCGATGATGCGGCCGGACTCGCGTGGATCGCGAACCTCGGCTGCCTCGACCTGAACCCGCACCCCGTCCGCGCGGACGACCTCGACCACCCCGACGAGCTGCGCGTCGACCTCGACCCCGTGCCCGGCGTGCCGTGGGCGGACATCCGGCGGGTGGCCCTCGTCGTCCGCGAGGCGCTCGCGGATGTCGGGCTCGTCGGCTGGCCGAAGACGTCGGGCTCCCGCGGCATCCACGTCAACGTCCGCATCGCGCCCCGCTGGACGTTCCCGGAGGTCCGCCGCGCGGCGCTCGCGCTCGCCCGCGACGTGGAGCAGCGCGCCCCCGACTTCGCGACGAGCAAGTGGTGGAAGGAAGAGCGCCACGGCGTCTTCATCGACTACAACCAGAACGCGAAGGACCGGACGGTCGCGTCCGCGTACTCGGTGCGACCGCTGCCGGACGCTCGCGTCTCCACACCCGTGACGTGGGCCGAGGTGCCGGACGTGGACGCGGCGGCCTTCACGCTGCGAACCGTGCCCGAGCGGTTCTCACGGATCGGCGACCCGCACGCCGGGATCGACGGTGCCGTCGGGTCCCTCGACGGCCTGCTCGACCTCTCCGCCCGCCACGAGCTCGAGGGCCTGGGCGACGCGCCGTGGCCGCCCCAGTACGCGAAGACCGCCGACGAGCCACCGCGCGTCCAGCCGTCGAAGCGACGGATGCCCACGAAGCCGCTCATCGAGATCGCCCGCGCCGCGGCCCGCGACGACGCGCTCGCCGGCCTCGAGCGGTGGAAGACACGCCACCCGGACGCCTGGCCGCACCTCCAGCCGGCGGACATCCTGGTGGACTCGATGCGCGGCCGGTACACGACATGGACGCGGATCCGCCTGAACCTGGAGCACGTCCCGCCAGAGCTGCGGCCGGAGCAGGAGCCGCTGGACCCGGACTACTCGCCATGGGACACGAGCGGGAGCTGAGTGCCCGGCGTGGCGTGCCGCGCTTCACACCCGGGTCTTACCCGGACGCGAGAAGATGGCCGCGTGAGCGCGCAGATCCTGGTGGCTGACGACGATCGCGCGATCCGGGCGTCCCTCGAGCGTGCCCTCGGGCTTGAGGGCTACTCGGTGCTCATCGCGGCCGACGGGCCCTCGGCCGTCTCCGTCATCCAGGATCAGGCCCCTGATCTCGTGGTGCTCGACGTCATGATGCCCGGCGTCGACGGCCTGACGATCTGCCGAGTCCTGCGCGCGCAGCGGAACCGGATCCCGATCCTCATGCTCACCGCGCGCACCGAGACCCCCGACAGGGTCGCCGGACTGGACGCGGGCGCGGACGACTACCTCCCCAAGCCGTTCGAGCTCGAGGAGCTGCTGGCCCGGATCCGCGCGCTCCTGCGTCGCGCGTCTGCCCCGGAGGACGGTTCGACGCCGCTCGTCGTCGCCGACCTGCGCCTCGACCCGGCGACTCGCCGCACCTGGCGCGGCGATCGCGAGATCGAGCTCACGAAGACCGAGTTCGACCTGCTCGAGCTGCTCATGCGCAACGCCGGCATCGTCCTCCAGCACGAGACGATCTACGAACGCATCTGGGGGTACGACTTCGGCCCGGACTCGAAGAACCTCGCTGTCTACATCAGCTACCTGCGGCGCAAGGTCGACGCCGGCGGCTCGCCGGCCCTGATCCGCACCGTCCGCGGGGTCGGCTACACGATCCGCGAGCCATGAGCCTCCGCACGCGACTGGTCGTCTCGTTCGTCAGCCTCACGACCATCGCGACGATCGCCGTGGGGGCGTGGAGCTACCTCGCGACCGCGGAGGGGCTTACCTCGGAGATCGACCGCTCTCTCGGGGACATCGCGGCCCTCGTGATCGCCCAGGGACCGAGCGACCAGCCGGCCATCACCGGGCCGGACGCCGGCGGGCCGACCGGGGGTGGCACGTTCACGACACAGGTCATCGACGGCACCGGCGCCGTCGTCCGCGCGGAGCCCGGCATCGTCATCCCGGTCGACGCGACGGACGCCGCGATCGCCGGCGGTGTCGATCGGGGCGACCGGGCGTACCGGGACGTCACCATCGACGGCGGACACCTGCGGCTGCTGACGGCGGCGCTCGGCACGACCCCGGGCGCCGTCCAGGTGGCGCGCAGCCTCGACGAGGTCGATCGAGTCTCCGCGTCCCTTCGCGCCGGCATCCTCGTCGCCGTCATCGTCGTCGCGGTGCTGGCCGCGCTCGCGGGCTGGCTCATCGCGCGCCAGCTCACCCGCCGACTGGAGCGCCTCGTCCGTGCCACCGACGAGGTCGCATCCAGCGGGAACCTCGATATCGACGTGTCCGCCGGCGGAACCGACGAGATCGGCGCGCTGGCGACATCGTTCAGCGCGATGCTCGACTCCCTTCGACGCTCGCGCGATGCGCAGCAGCGGCTCGTCCAGGACGCCGGCCATGAGCTCCGGACCCCTCTCACGAGCCTGCGCACGAACATCGGGGTCCTCCGGCGGCATCCGGATCTTGCGGACGACGATCGTGCGCAGCTCGTCGACGACCTCGACGTCGAGGCGCGCGAGCTCTCGACACTCGCGAACGAATTGGTAGAGCTGGCGGCCGACCAGCGCGACGCCGAGCCGTTCGAGGACGTCGCGCTCGGTCCGCTCGCCGTCTCCGCGGCCGAGCGCACGCGTCGGCGGACGAACCGCGAGGTGCTCGTGGACGCTGACGACTCCGTCGCCCTCGGACGGCCGAACGCCCTCGGTCGCGCGGTGGCGAACCTGCTCGACAACGCGGCGAAGTTCGACGCCTCAGGCGGGCCGATCGAGGTCGAGGTCCGGGCGGGGTCGGTCGTCGTGCTCGACTGCGGCCCCGGCATCGCGCCGGACGATCTCGAGCACGTCTTCGACCGGTTCTACCGGAGCGCCGACGCCCGCAGCCACCCGGGCTCCGGCCTCGGGCTGGCGATCGTCCGGGACGTCGCCGAGTCGCATGGCGGCACGGTGTTCGCCGCGAACCGCGATGGCGGCGGTGCTCGAGTCGGATTCGTGATCCCGCTCGCACGGAGCTGACGCGACACAGCCGGCCCCGCGCGTTCTCACCTCACTCCAACCCTCCTCCAAGCGGCGTACAACGCCGCGGGTCCAGCGTGGTGGCGAACGAACCACCACGCTGGCGTGCCCGATCGCGGGCCGGCAGCCGACCGCCAGGAGGCGACATGAACGGCACCACTCCTCACCGACGCTCGTTCCACGCCGCGCTGGGCGCGCTGGCGCTTGCATCCCTCATCGCAGCCTGCTCCGCCTCGACCGGGGGATCCGCCAGCCCGGCCGCGCCGGGCGCCGCCGGATCAACGCCGGCCGCGCCTGCGGCAAGCGTCGCGGCGGCAGTCGCTTCCCTGGCGGCCGACTCGGCATCGGCTCCGGCGGGCCAGTCGGGCGGAGCCGGCGGGATGGGCGGCCCCGGGGCCGCCTCCGGCCCGGCCGCGACGTACTCGAACATCGCCTACGCGTCGGCGTCGCCGTCCGAGGTGCTCGACCTCTGGACCCCGACGACCGGGACCGCGCCGTTCCCTCTCGTCGTCTTCGTCCACGGCGGCGCGTTCAAGGGCGGCGACAAGGCCATGGAGGCCGGCAACGTCGCGTCCGTGCTCGCGAATGGCTACGCAGCGGCGAGCCTCGACTACCGGCTGTCGGGCGAGGCGCCGTTCCCGGCAGCCGTACAGGACGTGAAGGCAGCCGTCCGGTTCCTCCGCGCGAACGCGGCGAAGTACGGGCTGGACCCCGACCGGTTCGCAGCGTGGGGAGAGTCCGCGGGCGGGAACCTCGTCGCGATGATCGGCACGACGGGAGATCAGGCGACGAACCTCGACGACCCGGCCCTCGGCAACGCCGGCGTGTCGAGCGCCGTGCAGGGGGTCGTCGACTGGTACGGCCCCACCGACTTCCTGCAGATGGACGCCCAGTTCGCCGCGGCCCCGCCGGCCGCCTGCAACGGCCAGGTCCAGAGCCATGATCCCGCCGACTCGCCCGAGTCCGCCTACCTCGGCGCGGCGATCCAGACGGTCCCGGACAGGGCGAAGGCCGCCAACCCCATCGCGTACGTCGCGACCGCGAAGAAGCTCCCGGCCTTCTCGATCGCGGCGGGCGACGCCGACTGCATGGTCCCGAACCAGCAGTCGCAGGTCCTCCAGGGCGCGCTGAAGGCCGCCGGGGCGACCTCGACCTTCGCGCTGGTGCCCGGCGCCGGCCACGGCGACCAGGCGATCACCACCTCCCAGACCCCAGTGGCACTTGCGATGCTCGCCTCCGTCTTCGGCAAGTAGCGCCGGCTGACAGGCCGCGCGCGATCGCGGCGGAGCCGTTCTCACCGACTCGCCCCGATCGCCGGTTCCCCGAGGACGGCGGCCGGGGCGAGCGTCTGTTCAGGGTCTCGGATGCAGGTCTCCAAGTGCGCAGGCCGGAACTGACGCCGCCCCACAACCTTGCCCTGTCGACACTCCGGACTACCAGCCATGGGGTCCGCCGGAGGGCGGGTGAAACGCTGGGCGCCGGGACCACCTCGGCCGCATCATCGTCCGTGCTCCCGGAGCGAGGACCGGTGGAGCCACGAGCAGAGGTCACAAGGGAGGACCGCCATGACCGCCGGCCGGGAGTCCGCCGATGCAGCCCTTGGCGCCGGGGCGGGCTGGCGCGACCAGCCGCCCCTGGATCCTGACGTTCGCCGTGCCTTCCTCGACGCGCGCCGTCGGTCCCAGGAGGAGCGGTACGACACCCTCCATGCCCCGACCTACGACGAGCACTGGGGCGAGATCTCTCCTTCGCACGCCGACTTCGTCGGTCGCCTCCTCGAGCGCACGCGACCCGGTGGCATGATCCTCGACGCCCCCTGTGGAACGGGAAAGTACTGGCCGCTGGTGCTCGCCTCGGGTCGGACGCTGGTGGGGATCGACCAGTCGGCCGGGATGCTCCGGGTCGCCGCGGCGAAACATCCCGAGGTCCCGATCGCGAGGCTGGGGCTGCAGGAGCTCGCCATCGAGGGGCTGTTCGACGCGGTCATGTGCGTCGACGCCCTGGAGAACGTGGGGCCGGAGGACTGGCCGGTCGTCCTGGCTCGCCTGTGCAGGGCGGCACGGCCGGGCGTTCCGATCTACATGACCGTCGAGCTTCTCGATGAGGACGAGGTGCGACAGGGCTTCGTGGCCGCTCGTGCCGCGGGCATCCCGGTGGTCCCCGGCGAGCACGTGGATGTGACGTCCGACGGGGCGCTCGGCTACCACTACTACCCGGATGCCGCCTCCGTCCGATCATGGGTGGACGGCGCAGGCCTCGAACGGCTGGACGGGCGAGTCGGTGACGGGTACCAGCACCTTCTGGTGCGACGACCCGGGTGAGGACCGCCTCATCCGCCGAATCGAGCCACCCGAATGCTCCCCTAAGCACGGGACGACGGGTTCGGATAGGGCCTGATGGCCTGTCTTTCTGCGTCCTAGGGCGTGTTCTTGCGCTTTCGGGTCGAGACGCGCACTCTGCGGCAATCCAGCAGGGAGGCGCGGGAACTCCCGGGTTCCCACCAGCGCGGCGTCCCCACACGGTCGCCTCGACGTCGCGCAGGGCCAGTGGCGAGACCGACCCTCGAGTGACCGGCGCGCCCGCGCCAAGAAGGGATCCACCGTGGCGTCAATGGAGCAGAACAAGGCCGTCGTCCGCCGGTTCATGACGGAGGCCCTCGAAGGCCGTGATCTCGACGTCCTCGACGAGGTGCTGGCCCCGGACTATGTGAACCCCGCGATGGGGGGCGCCGACATTGCTGGCTTCAAGGCGATCCTGACCGGGCTGAGCGGCACGGGTCTGCACTTCACCATCCGCGACCTGGTGGCCGAAGGGGACCTGGTGATCGCCCACTTCAGCCTCGAGGTCACCCGTGCGAGCGGGGAGAAGCTGGCCGCCGATGGCCTCACCCTCTACCGTCTCGCGGACGGCAGGATCGTCGAGGACGACCCGTTCAGCAGGCCGGATCTCGCGCAGCTGCTCGGCATGGTGCCACCGGCGGCCTGACCCGTCCCGTTTCGTCGCCACGACGCCCGGTGGACGTGAGGGGCGGCCGGTCGCCGGCGCCGCCGGTCGCTCTCTGGCCCGGGCCGACTGCAGCAGGACCTGACGGGCCGCCCGACCCAGGGCACCCGACCTGGAAGCACGCGATCGAAGGAGTGAGAACGATGGATCACGCGGCCACGGCACGCCGCCTCGACGACCTGATCAACGCCGGAGACATCGACGGGTTCGGCGAGCACCTGGCAGGCGACTTCGTCGAGCACGAGGAGACGCCCGGCCTTGCGCCGGGGAAGGACGGGGTCCTGGCCTTCTTCCGGATGCAGCTCGCAGGGTTCCCGGACCTGCGCATGGACGTGGAGGACGTGGTCACGGACGGCGACAGGGTGGTCGCACGCGTGAGGTACACCGGGACCAACCGGGGCGAGTTCATGGGCATGCCGGCAACCGGCAAGAGCGTCACGGTGCTGCTCTTCGACCAGTTCGGGTTCGGTGCCGATGGTCTCGTCCGCGAGCACTGGGGAGTCCTCGATGCTCTGGCGATGATGCAGCAGCTCGGCGTCGTGCCGGCGGGCCCCGGCGCCTAGACCGAAGGGCGGCCGCTGACCTTCGGTCGCGGCCGCCACGACCGCGGTGCTTCCGACCTCGTCGGGACGGGAAGCCCGCTCACGTCCGTGCTCGCCGGCTCTCAAAGGGTCGGCGTGCCAGCAAGGGTTCTCCCTGTGTCCCCGAAGGAGACGAGATGATCATCGTGCGAACAGTGTTCCAGGGCTCGTACGGCAAGGGTGGCGAGCTGGCGGCCGCGCAGGCGGCCGCTGCGAAGGAGATCGTCGCAGCGATGGGCGGCGACCACCGGTGGACCGTGATGTCGGACCTCTCCGGCCCGTTCGACACGGTCGCCATGGAGGTCGAGGTCGCGAGCCTCGCCGAGTGGGAGGGCCTGCGAGCCCGCCTGTTCGCGTCGCCCGGGTTCCGCGAGGCGACGGCGTCATCGCTCGGGGTCGCGCGCGCCCTGACCGTGTCCGGACGCACGGAGTACTGGACGGTCGAAGGCCAGGGCTAGACACCCCGGCCTACCACCCACCCCGCTGGAGCCGGCTGCCGGGACGAGAGGTCTGGAGGCGACAAGCCCGACGGCCGGCGGTGGGTCCGGCGTGATCCTCGGTGCCGCGGCCGCCACACGACCTTGACCGATCGGACCCGGACTACGACCCGTGGGACGCGCGGCGAGGCGAGGCCGCGGGGCGCGGGGCGCGGATCGGCACTCGCGGCCGGCGCGCCCGGATCTCGGCGCGGGTACGCTTGGCTCCTGATGGGTGACGGGGACACGTGGCCGTTGGCTGCGGATCGCGACGATCCGCCGGCACTTTCGGTCAGGCGTCTCTCCAAGCGCTTCGGTGACCGCGTTGCGTTCGAGGACGTCTCCTTCGACGTGGGGCGCGGCGAGGTCTTCGGCTTCCTTGGGCCCAACGGCGCGGGCAAGACCACCACCGTGCGGGCCCTCGGCACGCTCATCGCGCCGACGTCGGGCTCGGCGACGGTCGCCGGGTGGCCGCTCGAGCCCGAGAACGGCATGGAGATCCGACGGCGGATCGCCGTCATGCCCGAGTCCCCGGGGCTCTATCTCCGCCTCAGCGTCCTCGAGAACCTCGAGCTCTTCGCCGACCTGTACGAGCTGGCCGACCCGCGTGATCGCATCGAGCGTTCTCTGCGCGCCATGGACCTCACCGGTCGTGCCCGCGATGCCTGCGGCATCCTGTCGAAGGGCCTCCGCCAGCGGGTCGCCCTCGCGCGGGCGCTGCTCGGCGAACCGGAGGTGCTGTTCCTCGACGAGCCGACGGCGGGACTCGACCCGGTCGCGGCTCGGGAGGTCCATGAGCTGATCGTCGGGCTCAGGCAGCGCGGCGTGACGATCTTCCTGACCACCCATCGCCTCGAGGAGGCCGAACGTCTCTGCGACCGCGTCGCGATCCTGAACACGACCTTGCGCTCGATCGGCCGACCCGACGAACTCCGTGACCGGCTCTTCGCGCGGACGCTCACGGTCAGGACCGCCGCTCCGCTCGATGCGCCCGACCGCGTCTTCGGCGGGCTGCAGGCCATCGAGGGCTGGCGTGAGGACGGTCGGGCCCACTACGTCCTGGCGGCCTCCGACCCCGATGGGGCCGCGCCGGGCGTCACGCGGGCCCTGGTGGCGGCCGGGGCCGACGTCCTCTCGATCACCGAGTCGCGCCGTTCGCTCGAGGACGTCTACCTTGAGCTCATCGACGGGGATGTCGAGGCAGGCCCACGATGAGGATGAGCGGGAGACGGATCCGGGCCGTCGTGCGCAAGGAGCTGCGCGAGTACCGCCGTCACGGCTCGGTCGTCGTGGCGACGGCGATCTTCCCCCTCATCTTCCTCATCCAGCCGCTGATCCTCGTCTTCATGGTCCCGAGCGCGGGGGCGGCCACGCTCGAGCAGTGGCACGTACTGCTCTACATGCTCGCGATCCCGGTGCTCACGCCGGCGGTGCTCGCCGCCTATGCCGTCGCCGGCGAGCGGCAGCAAGGCAGCCTCGAGCCAGTCCTGACCACCCCGATCACCACCGAGGAGTTCCTGCTCGGCAAGGCCCTGTCGGCGCTCGTTCCTTCGGTCGGGGTCGCGTATGCCGTGTACGCGGTCTTCCTGGGCTGCGTCGCACTGTTCGCGCAGCCGGCCGCGGCGGCGGCGGTCCTCCGGCCGCCGGACATCGCCGCCCAGGTGCTTCTGACGCCGCTGCTGGCCACCTTCTCCATCTGGGTCGGCATCGCGATCTCGACCCGATCGAGCGACGTCCGCGTCGCCCAGCAGCTCTGTCTCCTCGCGGATCTCCCGGTGGTCCTCGTGACGTCGCTCATCGCGTTCGACGTCATCCACCTCACGCCCGCCCTGGGGGTCATCCTGATCGTGCTGCCGTTGATCGCGGACGTGACCGGCTGGAGGATCGTGGCGCCGATGTTCGACCGCGAGCGGCTGGTCACCGGCGCGAGGTGATCGGGGCCTCCAGGCTGTCCGATCGGCGCCGACGTCCCCGCACCACCGCCCCACGACCCTGGCCATCGACCCCGGACGACTCGCCGTGGGAGACGGAGGGCGGCTGAGTCCGTGGCGCGGCCGCGGCCTGTCCACGGTGACTTCCGACTCTGGCGAACACGCCGGGCGGGCGACAGCATCGATTCTGAGCGGGAGGCTGCGACGCGCGGTTCGCGTGCGGCCGTCGCCGAAAGCCTCCGGTATGCTCGGTCGACGGTCACGACGCGCCGAGGGGCTGAAGGGGTGCGATGGCCGGTGCCGGTGTCTCCCGTGGCAGCGGGCTCCGTTCGGAGGATGACCTCGGCACGAGCGACGGATCCCGGCTGCAGCTGTCGTCGCAGCCGTCGCCGACCGGATGCCCGGCATGCGGACGGCCGGCGTTCATGTCGCCCGACCCTCCCTTCGACCTTCTGTGCCAATCCTGCGGCGTCCGGTCTCCGTCCGCATCGAGCGCTACGGCGGCGGCGCCGGCCCGGGAAGAGGAGACCGCGGCGACGCGCGTCGTGCACGGAGATGGCGAGATCATCCCCGCGGGTGATCCACCGCAGGACGACCGGGGCAGCCAGGTCGGCTGGCATGTGCTGCTGTTCCTGCTCGGCGTCGAGGCGGCACTCCCCCTGCTCTGGCCGACATCGGTGCTGCCCGCGTTCCTTCCCGTCGTCACGGTCGTCGTCGCGCTCCGACTCGGCTGGATCGATCGGCGCCCCGAGGTCGTCCGGTGGCTCGTGGGACTCGCGCTCGTCGGACTCGCGCTCGTCGGGTCCGTGCTGCTCGCGCTCTCGCTGTTGCACGACGCGGACGTGTTCAAGCTCTGGCCGTTGGTCGCGACGTGCGTCGCGATGCCGGCGTTGATCGCGGCCGCAGCCGGGCTGCTGGGCGGGCTCCGGTCGCGAGCGGGGCGGGCCTGCCTCCTCTTCGTCGGAGGAGCCGTCCTCGGCTTCGTCGTCCCCGTTGGGACGCTGATCGAGCTCAGGATCGATTACCTCGGCCACAGCCTCACGGCGGAAGGCATCGAGTTCCTGTCCGTGTTCGCGCCGCTCGTCGCCGAGGCGATCCTCGTCTGCTTCGTCTTGCCTGCACTCGGCGCCGGCATCGTCCTGGGCCATCGGATCCGCGACCGGTCGCGATCCGGGGCGATCGGCTGACCGCCCGCCTGACACGAGGCAGGAGGATCGGTCGGGAAGTCCGTCGCCGCGGGGTCCGCGAGCCGCTCCGATCGCCGACCGACCACCTTGCCGTGTCGACCCCGGGCTACCAGCCGAGGGGTGCGCAGGGCTGGGGACGGGGCCCCAGCAGGCGCGCCCGCGGGACCGGGCACCGCGGTCCCGTCGCCCTCGCCCACCGGCGGCGCCTTCCGGCTCTTGCGCCTGTCTCCGGGACGAGGCCACCATCCCGTCGAGCCGGAGGCTTGGACGCGCGGCCCACATCCCGGCCGCCGGGACCGCGCCGAGCCACTGGCGAGTCGACCCGCGGGGGACGTCCTGACCGGGGGTGAACGATGGCCACGCGACGGGCCAGGATCGGCTGGCAGGTTCTGGTGTTCCTGCTCGGCGCCGAGGCGGCGATCCTGCTGGTCTGGCTGGGGTCAGGGATCGAATACGGCGGCCACCCGTGGTTCGACGGCGGCCAGTGGTCCGAGCCCGTCAAGGCGCTGCTCGAGATCGTCCCGCTGCTCACCATCCTCGTGGCGCTCCGACTCGGTTGGGTCGAGCGACGGCACCAGGCAGTCCGCTGGCTCGTCGGACTCGCGCTCGTTGGCCCGGTGCTGTTCGCGGCATCCCTGCTGGCCACCGGCCTTTCCAACGCTTCCCTCGGGCGCGAGCTCCTGAGGCTCTCGACGTGGATCGCGACGCCCGCGTGCACCGCGGCGGCAGCCGGGCTCGTGGCGGCGCTCCGGGGATGCCCGGGCCGCGGATGCGTCCTCCTCGGGTGTGGGGCCGTGGCCGGCTTCCTGGCCATTTCGCTGCCCATGTCAGCGCTCGGGATCGGCAGCGTGGCCGCGTGCCCCGCGTGGTGCGACCCTCTCCTGATGAGGGGGCTCGAGGCCACGGCGATCGTCATCGGGGTCATCGGGCTCGTCATGATGACCCCGGGGTTCGTCGTCGGCCTGCTCATCGGTCGTCGGCTGCGCGACCCGTAGGGGAGCCGGCCCTGCGACGGGCGCCCCCGGCCCGAGGTCTTCTACCCCGTGCTCACGTGGAAGAGCTGGCTGATGCCCCAGGTGAGCAGCATGGCGATCGAGCCGCCGATGACATTGCGGAGGATCGGGCGGGCCTTCGGCGAGCCGGAGATCACCGCGCTCGCCCAGCCGGTGAGGAGCAGCCCGGCGAGCCCGACGATGACCGTGACCGGGATCCGCAGCTCGGCCGGGCAGAGGAGCATGCACGTCAACGGCAGCAGGAAGCCCGCTGTGAACGACACCGCGGACGCGATCGCCGCGTGCCAGGGAGTTGTCAGCTCCTCCTGGTGTACGCCGTACTCGGCGCGCAGGTGGGCGGCCAGCGTGTTGTGAGCGGTCAGCTCCAGCACGACGGTCCGCGCGGTCGCCTCGGACAGCCCCTGGCCTCGGTAGACGTCGACCAGCTCGTCGAACTCCTCCACCGGGGTGTGCTCCAGATCGTGGCGTTCTCTGGCGATCAGCGCTTCCTCGGTGTCGCGCTGGCTGGACACCGACACGTACTCGCCCATGGCCATCGCCGAGGCACCTGCCAGCAGGCCGGCCACGCCGGCGACCATGATGGCGTGCAGGTTGGTGGGGTCGGCCGCCGCGACGCCGATGGTGATGCCCGACCCGGACACCACGCCGTCGTTGGCGCCGAGCACCGCAGCCCGCAGCCAGTTCAGCTTGGCGCCGAGGCCGCCGAACCCGACGGTCTCCCGGGACTCCGGCTGATCGCTGGGGGTGCTCTCTGCCATGCCGGGCTCCGCGCTGTCGGGATGATCGGGTGAGTGCTCCGCGATCGGAGCGACGGACCGGCAGGCGGAGCCCACCAGCCGCGCGGTCGATCGGGAGCGGATGTCGTGACGACGACTTCCTGCGGGCGTGCGGCCGCGGGGCGCTCCCGACACGCTAACCGTTGCGCGGACGCGTCGCACGGTCAACCTGTGGGCGCCGACGAAGCCCCCGGGAGAGCTTCAGCCTGGTCGCGACCACGGCGCCACGCTCGTCGACGTCAGGGATTCCCGGGCTTCTCCTGCGGCCGCCTGCCCATGAGGCGCCGCAGCGCCCCGCCGAGGGACCCCGACGTCGGGTTGCTGGTGCCGGCATCCGCCAGGATCCAGTCCCCCGTCATCTCGTCGAACGTCGCGGACACCGGGCCTCCGCCGGCCGGCAGCAGCCCGGCCCACGTCTCCCCGGGGTCCGCCCGGAGCGTCGCCGATCCCACCGTCATGGCGGCGCGCCGCGGTCCGAACAGTCGCGTGTCGACCCGGTTGACCAGCGGGCCCTGGGCCGGAGGCAGGAGCAGGAAGCAGGGCAGCCCCGGGTCGGTGCTGCTCGTCACGCTCGGCTGGGCATCGTCGTTCGGCCCGAAGGCGACCGCCATGATCTCCCGACCCTGGTGGGTCACGTGACCGCTCCAGGAGCCGTCCGCCTCCCCCAGGGCGATGCTGTCGGCGACGTACTTGGGGAAGCCGATCGACCGGCCCCCGTCGCACGCGGTCCGGTCGTCGACGGGCATCGTGACCACGGACCAGCCGGCCCGTCCCTGGTAGGTGCACTGCAGCAGGACGTATCCCTCGCGGTACGGGACGAGGGGCAGCGTCACGTCGTGGTACTCGACGACCGCCACGACCACCAGGGGCGATGACGGCATGTCGAAGGCCGCGGGGAGGAGCGACCGGTAGAGCGCGGGATCGGCCGGCGCGAACGCGGCGGTGATGCCGCGCTGGCCGCGGAAGCCCCAGGGACGATCCCGTGGAGGCGTCGACGGCAGCGGGGCGGCGGTCGCGGTCGACTCGGCCGCGATGGTGCCGGCCGCCACGAAGCCCGGGGTCGCCCAGGCGGGACCCGGGTAGCGGTAGAAGCCCTCGCCACTCTTGACGCCGACGCAGCCGCGGTCGATGTACCCCCTGAGGAAGGCCGCGTTCCGCTGGAGCTGGGCATCGCCGGTCCGACCCGCCCAGTAGTCAGTGATGTGCCAGACGGTGTCGATGCCGACGCCGTCGAGCATCCCGAACGGCCCGATCGGCATCTTCATGATGCCCATCCACGCGCGGTCGACGTCCTCGACCGAGGCGACCCCGTTGGCGGCGAGCGTGATCGCCTCGCGATTGAGCGCGTTGTACATCGCGTTGAAGACGTAGCCGGGGCTCTCCTTGCGGACGAGGATCGGGACCTGCCCGATCCTCCGGGCGAACGCCCACAGGAGCTCGGTCGTCTCCGGCGCCGTGCCCGGCAGCGGCATGACGTCCACCACGTTCGACTGCCAGACGGGCTGATGGAAGTGGAGCGCGGCGAATCGGTCGGGCCGCCCGGCCGCGGCCGCGAACGTCGAGGGGAGGAGGGAGGAGGTGTTCGTCGTGAAGATCGTCCGCGGTGGGCACAGGGAGTCGAACTGCCCCAGCACGCGCCCCTTGAGTGCCGGATCCTCCGGCACCGACTCGCTCAACAGGTCCGCATCCGCCGCCGCGGCCGCCGGGTCCGTGGTCGTCGTGATGATCGCCAGCGCGCGCTCGCGGGCGCCCGCGTCGATGAGGCCCGCCGCGACCTGCTCGTCCGCGTACCCACGGATCCGCGTCATCCCCGTCGCCAGGGCGGCCGGATCGACGTCGTACAGGACGACATGGCAGTCATGGGTGGCGCACTGCAGCCCGATCTGCAGACCCATCGTGCCGCTTCCGACGATGAGCACGCGGCGCACATCCTGGATGCTCATGGCACTCCTCTGGGGCCTCGCGGGCCCGAACATCTCGATGGACGCACCGAGCACGATACGCCGCCGCGTGGGCCCGCATCGATGGCGGGAGGCCTGCCGGGCCCGGTCCCGCGTCGTCCGGCCGGGCGGGCGCGAGGGCGCGCGGACGCGACGCCGGCCGTGCCGGCTCATCGACTCCGGGCTACAGTCGGGGGGTCGGCGGCTGCGATCCGCGGCCCGCCTGCCGGCGCGCGCACGAGGGGGATCACCATGGGCTTCGACGGATTCACCCGCGAGGGGGTCCAGTTCCTCGTCGACCTCGCCGCGAACAACGACCGGGCATGGTTCCAGCCGCGCAAGGCGGAGTTCGAGCGCCTGCTGAAGCAGCCGCTCGGGGACCTGATCGCCGCGTTGGGGGAGCGCTTCGCGGCGCGGGATATCCCGCTCGTCGCCGATCCGGCTCGCTCGCCGTTCCGGATCTACCGCGACGTCCGCTTCTCGAAGGACAAGTCTCCCTACAAGACGAACGTGGCCGCGACCTTCCCGTGGGTGGGTGGCGGCGCCGACGGCTACTTCAGCCTCGGGCCGGGCGAGATCTACGCGGGCGGCGGCATGTGGCACCCGGAGCCGGCGCGGCTCGCCGCCTGGAGGGCGGCGGTCGCGAACCGGGCCGACGAGGTCCATGCGGCGCTGGACGACCCCGCCTTCGTGCGCGCCTTCGGCCAGGTCGAGGGCGACCGGCTCAAGCGCACCCCGGCCGGGTTCCCCGCGGACCATCCCGACGCGGAGCTCCTCAAGCTGAAGGACGTCATCTTCAGCCGGCACCTGTCCGACGACGATGCGTTCTCTCCCGACCTTCCCGACATGCTCGCGGACGACTTCGTCACCGCCATGCCGGTCTTCCGCCTGCTCGCGGGCCTCGCCTGATCGAGGCCGCAGGGCGGCGAGCCGGACGGGCACGCGGGCCGCGGGACCGGGCGAGCCGGGCCATCCGCGGACGGACGACCCGGCTCCGCGCATCCGCGGCGGCCGAGGTCCGGCCGATCAGACTTCGATGGGCAGCTCGTACACCTCGGCGGTCGCGTGCCCTGCCCGCTCGTGGATGCGCATGACGGCCTCCTTCGACGGACCCGTGGAGAGGCAGAAGACCTTGCCTGCCACGGGATCGAGCCAGGCCTGCTCGAAGTGGACTCCCTCGTCCGCCTCGATCAGGAGATCCGCATCGTGGGCAGCCTGCAGCTGCTCGGCGGTGACGCCCTGGAAACCGGAGTGGACGTCCATGAAGCGAGCCATCGCTTGACCTCCCTGTCACCCGCCGGGGGACGCCGGCGTGGTCGGCGTAGCCTACCCCACGCATGCAAGCGACCTTGCGAGGACGAACGCGCCGTCCGGCCCTAGCGCCCGGATCACGCCGGCGCCACGATCGAGCGGAGCGGGAGGCTGTGACGCGCGGTCCGCAACGGTGCCGCCGGGACCGCGTCGAGCCGGGGGCGGGACCGACCCGCGAGACGCGTCCCGGGGAGCCGTCCGATGCGCCGCATGCTCGCCATCCTCTCCGCGTCCGCGCTCGTGCTCGCCGTCGCGGGCCCACCGGTCGCGGCGGCGCCTGCTCCCGCCGCCACGAGCCCGGCAGCTGCGGGCCCGCGCATGGGCCTGGTCACCGACGGGACGGCGCTCGCGGACCGCGGCTTCGTCGAGGACACGTGGGCAGGGGTGCGCGCCGGCGCGAAGGCGGTCCACGGCTCGGCCGAGGCCATCGTCCCCGCGGCGACGCCCGAGGCCTACGCATGGGCCATCGAGTGGTTCGTGGACCAGGGCTACGACGTCGTGGTGACGGTCGGATTCGAGACCCTCATGGTGGAGACGGCGCTCGCTGAGGCTCGTGCCCACGCGAACGTCCAGTTCATCGGCGTCGACCAGTCGGTAGACGCAGCGGGCGCGCCGCCGAACTACCAGCGCCTCGTGTTCGCGGAGAAGCAGGCCGGGTACCTCGCCGGGATCGTCGCCGCCACGATGAGCACGACGGGCACGGTCGGTGCCGTCGGCGGCATGGAGACGGTCCCAGCGGTCGTCGACTTCATCGCGGGCTACCGCGATGGCGCTGCATCGGTCCACGCAGGGATGCACGTCCTGACGTCCTACACCGGCGACTTCATGCGATCGGGACTCGCGGAGACGGCCGCGCGCGGTCAGATCACCCAGGGCGCGGACGTCGTCTTCGACGTCGCGGGCGCGGCGGGGCTCGGGGTGTTCGCGGCCGCCTGCGATGCCCGGCGGTGGGCCATCGGCGTGGACGTCGATCAGTACCTGCAGGCCACCGCGTTCAAGAGCTGCATCCTGACGAGCGCCGTGAAGCGCGCCGGGCGGGCGACGTCCCTCGCCATCGGGCGGTTCGCCGCGGGCGGGCTCCAAGGCGGCGAGTACCGCAACGATGCGGCGAACGGAGGGATCGGCCTCGCGCCGATCCGCAACGCGAAGGCGCCCGCGGGGCTCGACGCGAAGCTCCGCACCGCGCTGGCGGGTCTGGCGGACGGCTCGATCAAGCCCTGAGGCCGGCACCCGGCCCGACGGACCGACTCGGGTCGACGGGATCTCCACGCCCCGCCGACAGTTCTGGCACATCGACCTGTGCGAGCGCCGCGGCGGCCGGTGGCAGGTCGTCTGGTCCCAGGCGACAGAGGTCCGCGACTGATCGCGGAGACGACGGGCCGCCCCAGCCGGTGGACCAACGCGCCGACCGTCAGCGCGTGGCCCCGTCCCGGGCCGGCGACGGGCGCTGCACCGCGCCCTGGGGTCCGGTCGGCCCGGCACGCGTCCCGGGGACCTCCGGCTCTGGCCGTCGGGCCTGGGAGGCGCGACCGTATCCCCCAGCGCCACGACCGCGTCGCGTCGTCCCGGTCATGCCCCGGCGACCGATCGGCGCGGGCGCCCGATCACGAAGATGCACGAGGGGACGACCGATGGACGTGAACGAAGTCCTGACCCATGCGCGGGACGCGATGACCGTCAAGCGCGTGTTCGGTGAGCCGTATGAGAAGGACGGCATGACGGTCATCCCCGTCGCGAACGTGATGGGCGGCGCCGGCGCCGGGGGCGGGACGAGCAAGGGCGCGACCGGCGACACGGCCGCGGGCGAAGGCGCGGAGGCGGGCGACGCGGCCACCGGCACGCCCGACACCGGGTACGGGATGGGGTACGGCGTGCGAGCGACTCCTGCCGGCGTGTATGTCATCAAGGGCGGCGAGGTCGAGTGGAAGCCCGTCACGGACATGAACAGCCTGGCCGTCCAGCGCGCCATCGTCGTCGTCGTGGGCCTGCTGGTGTTGCGATCGATCGTGCGGACCCTCGCGCGTCGCTGATCGGGCGCGCCGGAGGCCGTTGCCCCGCGCCGGGGGATGTCGCCCGGCGCCGTCTGCACGGCTCGGCGCGCGTCGCCGCAGGATGGCGGGCGCGGCCGGGGCCGGCGCGGCCGGGGCCGC
>CAIYQJ010000254.1 GCA_903928275.1 uncultured Chloroflexota bacterium | reverse complement strand
GAGACGGCGGCGTCCCGCTCGGCGAGGCGGGCGACGATGTCCGCGGAGAGGTCGGTCACCACCCAATCCTAACTGCCCGGCGGCCGCGAGGAGGGAAGCGGGCGACCAGGACCCCCGGACGAGATGGCGCGGCAGCCGTGGCGGCAGGCGCCCTCGGGATGCCGGCTGCCCCTCGGGGCGAACCCGATCGGGAACGACGGCCGTGGCGGCACGCAGTGGTGATTGCATGCTTGCTGTGTAATCGTGTAATCTGCGCAACGACAGGCCGGACGGCACGGACCCCGCACCCTGCTGGACCATCGGCCGGACTGACGACAGGCGAGGCGACCACACGATGCATACCACGAACGAAGACCGGGAGCAGATCGCCGCGTGGCTCGCGGGAGCACTCCCCGACGGATGGTTCACCGGCGCGCCGTCCGTGACGGTGGACCGTGAGGAGGTCCTCATCGTCGGGGCGCTCCTCGACGTGGACCTGCCCGCGGATGCCACCGACGCGTCGCGCGAGACCGCGCGCCGTGCCCGCATCGACCGCTGGCGCGAGGAGACGCGCGGCGAGCGGATGCGGATCGCGGACGACATCGAGCACCGATTCGGCCGCAAGGCTGCGTGGGGCGCAGCGATCGGCGACGTCCGCGTCCCGTTCACGACGCTCGCGATCCCGGTGATGACGCGGCTGCGCCAGGACGACCGGATCGTCCTCGACACGCTCGTCGAGGCCGGCGTCGCACGCAGCCGGAGCGAGGCGCTCGCATGGTGCGTCCGGCTCGTCGGGAAGAACGAGTCGGCCTGGATCGCGCAGCTGCGCGACGCGATGGAGTCCGTGGCGCAGGTCCGGAGCGAGGGACCCGGCGCGTAGGCCCCGGCGGGCAGCCGACGAACGAGGGCCCGTCGCCGTCCACGGTGGGCGGCGACGGGCCCTCGTGCCTACCGGAGCGACTGCCGGATGGCCTCGCTCACGTTGCCGAGGCCCTCGATGAGTCGCTCGCGCGTGGGCCATCCGTATCCGACCCGCATGTACGAGTCCGGCTGCTCGAACCAGTGGCCGGGGCCCACGATCGTCGCGTGCTCGTCACGCAGGGTCGCGTAGAACGTGGGCAGGTCGATCGACAGGTCCGGGCGGATGCGCGGGAAGCAGACGACGCCGCCGTCGGGCTCCACCCATTCGATGAGCTCCTCCGCGGCGACCCACGCCCGGACGAGGGCAAGCGACTCGGCGATGCCGCCCATGATCCCGGGCAGCCAGGCGTGGCGAGCCCGCCGTGCGCGCAACGCGATGGTCTCGTCCACGACCGACCCGGTGATCCCGATCTGCTCCTTCGCGGCCAGGAGGCGGTCGACGAGCCTCGCGTCGCGCGAGACGATCCATCCGACGCGGATGCCAGGCATCCCGTACGTCTTCGACAGGCTGGACACGCTGATCGCCCGGTCCGACAGGATGGCCGCGAGCGGGAGCGGCCCGGCGTAGGTCATCTCGCGGTACGTCTCGTCCACCAGCAGGCGCACGCCACGCGCTTCGCAATCCGCGACGATCGCGCGGAGCGCCGCCTCCGGCATGCCCCGGCCGGTGGGGTTGTGGGGCACCGTGATCGACACGAGGCGGGTGCGGTCGGTGATAGCATCCGCGATCCGCTCCGGGTCGATCCGCCAGCCGTCCTCGAACCTCAGGTCCACGTACGCGATCTCGGCGCCGATGGCGCGCGGCGTCTCGATGTTCGTGGCGTAGTTGGGCCGGACGACGACGAGATGGTCACCCGCCTCCAGGAGTGTGGTCGCGATCGTGAAGAGCGCGCCGGCAGCGCCAGCCGTCACGAGGACATCGGCAGCGGTGAGGCCCGGGCCATCTGCGGCGATCTCCGCGCGCAGCTCGGGGATCCCCCGATGGTCGCCGTACTGCAGGACGAGGTCGCCAAGATCGGTCCCCAGGAGCCCGAGCGAGGCGTCGGCGATCGAGCTCTCCGCGAGGTTGCAGCTGATCCGGTCGTACCCGTACTCCTCAGGCGACTCGGCCTCGATCGGCATCCGGCGGTAGCGCATCACTGATCCTCGTGTGGTGGCAGGGCCCGACGATACGCCATGCCGGGGTAGCCGGCCTGCGCCGCTGCGCCGTACCATCGCGCCATGCCTGCCATCGATGTCCCCGCGATCCGCCACCAGTTCCCCGCCCTCTCGATCACGGAGGCCGGCCGGCCGGTCGCGTTCTTCGACGGACCCGGCGGCACGCAGGTGCCCAACCGCGTCATCGACGCGATGACCCGCTACTTCCGCACGATGAACGCGAACCACGGCGGGCACTTCCTCACGAGCGAGCGGAGCGACGCGATGCTCGCCCGGGCGCACGAGGCCGTCGCGGACCTGCTGAACGCGGACGCCGACGAGGTGAAGTTCGGCGCGAACATGACGACCCTGAACTTCGCGCTGAGCCGGTCGATCGGGGCCACGCTCGCGACGGGCGACGAGGTGGTCGTGACGCGACTCGACCACGAGGCGAACGTGGGCCCGTGGCAGGCGCTCGCGGCGGACCGCGACGTCGTGGTCCGGTTCGTCGACATCCGCGAGGACGACTGCACGCTCGACCTCGACAGCTTCGCGGCGGTCCTCGGGCCGCGGACACGGCACGTGGCCGTGGGCCTCGCGTCGAACGCGGTCGGCACCATCAACCCCGTGGCCGAGATCATCCGGCTCGCCCATGCCGCGGGCGCCACCGTATCGGTCGACGCCGTCCACTACGCCCCGCACGGTCCCATCGACGTCCGCGAGCTCGACTGCGACTTCCTCCTCTGCTCCGCGTACAAGTTCTTCGGACCGCACGTGGGGATCCTCTACGGGAAGCGGGTGGCCCTGGACGCGCTGCCGGCGTACAAGCTCCGGCCGGCCGAGGACCGGTGGGAGACGGGCACGCAGGACCACGAGGGGATCGCCGGCACGCTCGCGGCCATCGAGTACCTCGCGGAGGTCGGCGAGCGCTACGGGAGCTCGTTCGCGGAAGGTCTGTCGCGATTCGGAGGTCGGCGCCTGTCGCTGAAGGCGGCCATGCACGCGATCCGCGAGACGGAGATGGAGCTGTTCGGACGACTGCTCGACGGGCTCGAGACGGTGCCCGCGATCCGGATCTGGGGGATCCGGGACCGGGCGCGCTTCGGCGAGCGGTGCCCCACGGTGGCGTTCCGCGTCGGCGACCGGTCTCCGGGCCGCGTGGCGGCCGATCTCGGCAGGCGCGGGTTCTTCACCTGGCACGGCGACTACTACGCGACCGGCCTCATGGAGCGGCTCGGGCTCGCCGATTCGGGTGGCGCCGTGCGCGTGGGGATCATCCACTACAACACCGCGGCCGAGGTCGACGAGCTCGTGGACGCGGTGCGGGAGATCGCGCGCTGAGCCAGGAGCCGCTCCGGACGGGCGACACGCGCGGCGCCGAGCCGGAGCCGGGTGCGGACGGAGCGGGTCGGCCGGCCGACGATGTCGTCCCGACGCTCGTGTCGTTCGATCGGGAGGCCTGCGCCGAGCTCGACGCCGGCCTCGGTCGCGAGTGGCTCGTGACGAACGGGCTTGGCGGCTACGCCTATGGCACGGTGGCCGGCGCCCCGACCCGCGCCTACCACGGGCTGCTCGTGGCCGCGATGTCGCCCCCGGTCGGGCGCACCGCGCTCGTCGGCGCTCTCCTCGAGACCGCCACCATCGCGGGCGAGGCGGTGGACCTCTCGACGCTGGAGCTGTCGACAGGTGCGATCGCGCCGGCCGGGTACACGCACCTCGAAGCATTCCGTCTCGACGGGATGCTCCCCGCGTGGCGCTTCGTCGCCGGAGGCGCTGTCCTCGAGCGGCGCGTCTGGATGGCGCACGGCAGGAACACCACGTACGTGCGCTGGACCATCGTCGAGGCGCCGGGCGCGGTGGGGCTCACGGTCACCGCGCTCGTCACCGAGAGAGATCACCACGATGCGATCACCGTGGACCTTCGACGCCCGATCGTCGAGGACGCGGCCGACGGGGGCGTCATCGTGCGGATGAGCGCCGGCGGCATCCCGGTACGGATCCGCGCGAGCGTCGCGCGCCGCGGACCGGGCGCGGTCGGCCGACCCGCGGCACTCGTCGGCCGGTCGGCGGCCGACCCGTGGGAGAGCGGCGACGCGGGACGTCCGTGGCGCCCCGGCGATGAACCGACCGGCCGCTGGGTCCGCGGCATCCGACTCCGCGCGGAGTCGGAGCGCGGCCTCGCCGATGTGACCGACGCCTACGCCGCGGCGACGGCGCGCGCGTGGCTCACCGTCGGGGAGTCGCTCGACCTCGTGCTCTCCGCAGAGCCGGGGGGCGATCCGCCGCCCGGGGAGGCGCTCGCGGCGGCGCACGAGCGGCAGCGCTTCCTCATCGCGCTCGCCGGGGCCGAGTCGGCCGAGCCGCTCGTCCGCCAGCTCGTCGTCGCCGCCGACCAGTTCGTCGTCGAGCGACGTCCCGCTGCGGACGCAGTCGCCGGAGCCGCCGTGGGCGCGGGAGCCGACGACCGCACCGTGATCGCCGGCTACCCGTGGTTCACGGACTGGGGGCGCGACACGATGATCGCGCTCCCGGGCCTCTGCCTCGTCACGGGTCGGGCCGACGACGCGGCCCGCGTCCTCAGGGGCTTCGCGCGGTACGTGCGCGACGGCCTCATCCCGAACAGCTTCCCCGACGCGACCGGCGTGGTACCCGGCTATCACACCGTCGACGCGTCGCTGTGGTTCGTCCACGCGGTCGCCGAATATGCCCGAGCCACGGGCGACGAGCGCCTCGTCGACGACCTCCTCCCAACGCTGCGTGACATCGTGGAGGCGCACGTCGCCGGCACCCGGTTCGGCATCGGGGTCGATCCTGCCGACGGGCTCCTGTGGGCCGGGGAGCCGGGCTTCCAGCTGACGTGGATGGACGCGAAGGCCGGCGAGTGGGTCGTCACGCCGCGCATGGGCAAGCCGGTGGAGATCCAGGCCCTCTGGCACGAGGCGCTCATCGACCTGGCGGGCGCGGTCGAGGTGCGCGGCGACGCGGCAGCGGCGGCCCGGTACCGGGCGATGGCCGAGCGCACGCGGGCATCGTTCCGCGCGCGCTTCGTCCGGCCGGGGATCGACCACCTGCTCGACGTCGTCGACGGCCCGGCCGGCGCGGAGGACCGCGTGCGCCCCAACCAGCTCTTCGCGGCCGCCCTTCCCCACCCGCTCGTGGGCGGAGAGGTCGCCCGGGCCGTGGTCCGGTCCGTCGAGCGCGCGCTGCGCGTCCCCTGCGCCCTGCGGTCCCTTGCGCCCGACGATCCGGGGTACGCCGGGAGGTACCGAGGCGATCGCGTGACGCGCGACGCGGCCTACCACCAGGGGACGGCCTGGACGTGGCTCGTGGGCGCCTGCGCCGAGGCGACGTGGCGCGCGACCGGGGACCGCGAGGGGGCGCTCGCGATCGTTCGAGAGATGGTCGGCCACCTCTCGGAGGCCGGCCTCGGGTCGGTCTCCGAGTGCCTCGAGGGAGACGCCCCATACGCCCCGAAGGGCTGCACGCACCAGGCGTGGGGAGTGTCGGAGACGCTCCGGATCCTCCGGCTCCTCGGGGACTGAGCGACTCGTCTCCTCGTCGGACCTCCGCGCCCGGCGCACGGCCACGGGCCGGAGCCCGGTGCGGGTCCGCGTCAGGCGCGACCCCGCCGCGCCTCCATCGCGAGGATCTCCGGGGCGTCGGCACGACGTGCACACGTCCCCGTCGCGAGGCGGCCCGGCCTCGTCCCCGCCACGTCGACCGGGCCGACCAGGGCGTCCCACCCGCGCGTCTCGAGCTGGGCCAGGGTGGCGTCGGCCGCGTCCGCCAGGTGCCCGGCGATCTCTCGCGCATGCTCCGGGATGGCGAGCGGTCGCAGAGCGTCCGCGAGCGCGGCGCCGGTCTCCGCGGCGGTCCGCGCGTCGTCAACGGCCTCGGCGACGCCATCGACGTCCGTGTCGCGCGACACGAGGCCCGTGCGCCCGCCGACGATCGGGGCGAGCGTGCGCAACGCCGCCCAGCGGGACCGCGCGGCGCCTGCGACGGGCGGCTCGCGGAGCGCGAGCGCGATCCCCGGATGGAGCTGG
This sequence comes from uncultured Chloroflexota bacterium, assembly GCA_903928275.1. GTDB lineage: Bacteria > Chloroflexota > Limnocylindria > Limnocylindrales > CSP1-4 > CAIYQJ01. Next base: position 1,273 of record CAIYQJ010000254.1, on the reverse strand, counting down.
TGCTGGACCAGGAGGTAGGCGAGGGACGTCGAGGTCGCGTCGTGCTCGTCGAGGATCCACCCGGGAAGCGACCCGAGCAGCATGCCGGCATCGCTCAGGCCCGATCGCCGACCGAGCGCCACGCTGAGCGCCTGGAGCGCGAGCGCGCGACCAGCGCGGACATCCGAGGGCGCCGGCGTCCCGCGCGCGAGGTCCGGGCCGACGACCAGCGGGCCGTCGGTCACGCGAACGATGCCGCCCGCGATCATCGCGAGCCGACGCGCGAACGCGTGGTCCGCGATCGCGCGCACAGGATCGACGCCGCCGCCGAAGATCTCGTCGATGGGGTCGCCGTCGAGGATGTCGAGCCGCTCGAACGCGAGCACGACCGCGAGCTCGGCGGCGCTGAGCTGCAGCGCCGACGCCGCGAGGCGCACGTAGGCGCGACGCTCGGCGGCGGCCTCGTCGACGACGGCGCGGATCTCCGCGAGCGCCCGCTGGCTCCCCGTGGGGGCGACCTCATCCTCCTCCTGCCGGCCGCTTCGTGCCCTCGCCGGCGCCCCGTGGCCGGCCGCGCTCGACCGGTCGGCCAGGCGCTCCGCCAGCTCGCGGCTGGCCGGGACATCGACCTGGAGCACGTCGGCGCCGCCCGCCACGAGCACGGCGGCCTCATCGCGAGCCGCGTCGACGAGCGCCGATCGCAGTGGGACGCCGACGAGGGGGCTGGCCGCTTCCCCGAGCATGCCGATGAGCTCGGCGCGTGCCGTGCGGTTCGCCTGGACGCGCGCGAGCGCTGCCCGGATCAGCCCGGCGGCGGCGGCGTCGATGGTCGCGCGCCGGACCGGGTCGGCGAGCGCCTCGGCCTCCAGGTCCAGGTCGATCGAACCGTCTGCCACGTCGAGGGCGAGCTCGGAGGGCGACGCCTCGTACAGGACGACCGCGGCGACGAACGGCAGCAGGATCCCTCGCGCCAGTCGCGCCGGGTCCTCGCCGATCGCACGCTCCACGATGGAGGCCGCGAGCGGCACCCCTGCCCGGTCGAGCCCGTGCACGCCGAGAAGGCGGAGCGTCGCGCGCTCGATGCCCACGGTGGTGGACGCGTCGGCGGTGGCGGCAAGAGATGCGGCGAGCGACTCCGCGCGGGCACGGATCGCATCGAGCCGAGGTGCGAGCAGGCGGTCCACGGCGCAATGCTACGCGGACGGCCCGGACGCGGACGGCCCGGACGCGGACCGCCCGTCCGACGGACGCCGGCGCCCGTCGCCCACGGGACACGCGCCGGCGCCGGGGCCGG
>CAIYQJ010000253.1 GCA_903928275.1 uncultured Chloroflexota bacterium | reverse complement strand
GACGCGCCGGCCGCCCGCCCGGGACCCCGCTACCTGAGCTCGGCGGGCGTCTCGGCCTCGAGCTCCATGATCGTGGCGTCGATCGCGGCGATCTCCGAGCGGCGCGGCGGCGCCGCCGCCCGCCTGCGGATCCCGAGCACCGCGGCGACCGCGGCGACCGCGAGGGCCGTGGCGGCGACCGCGAAGACCGCGCCCACGCCGGCTCCCGCCACGACCGCGCCGGTCGCCGGCCCAACGATGCCCGCGAGGTAGAGCGGCAGGTAGACGAGGTTGAGCGTGGCGCTGCGGCGCTCTGCCGGCACCTCGACCGCGAGGAGGCCGAAGATCATCGCGCTCGTCGCTGCGCTGCAGCCGGCGATCGCGGCATTCCCGACGGCGAGCGCGGGGATCGCCGCGGCGAGGGGCATGAGCGCGACGACGACCGCGGCCACCGCCAGCGCGACTGCGAGCACGGCCCGGAATCCCACGCGGTCCCCCAGCCCGCCGGCGATCGGCGAGACGAGCGCACCGACGAGCGCCGCGACGCCCGCCACGACCGCGATGGCACCCGCAGCGCCCGCGCCGGACCCTTCGATGCCCACGACGAGGAGCGGGACGTACGGCCGGATCATCTGGTTCGCGAGGAGCGCGAGGCCGAACAGGGCGAAGATCCGCAGGGTGGCGCGGTCGGTGAAGACGCCGCTGACCGCCCCGAACGCGAGCCGGAGCACGGGGCCCGTCGGGACGCGCTCCGGACGGACCTCGCGCGAGCCGACGACGAGCAGGATGACGATCCCCAGCGTCAGCGCGGCCGACGACCAGTAGATCGACCGCAACGGGAGGCCGAGGCCGCTCACGAGGAGGCCGCCAACGATGGGGCCGAGCGCGAAGCCGATGCCGGACGAGGCGCCGAAGATGCCGATCGCGGTCCCGAGGCGCGCGCGAGGCGTGACGTCACGGATGGCCGCGAGCATGACCCCCGTGTTCCCGAGCTGGAGCCCCACGAGCAGCAGCGCCGCGGCGAACTGCCACGGGGTCTGCGCAAGGGCCACCCCGGCGAAGACGAAGACCTCGACCACAGCGCTCCGGACGATCACGGCCTTCCGGCTGTACTTGTCGGCCCAGACGCCCCAGAGCGGGACGAGCGGGAGGCCGAGGAGGAAGACGCTCGACCCGAGCAGCCCCACCCACCGCGCGATCTCCGCCGCGCTCAGCCCGAGCTCCGCGAGGTAGAGCGGCATGAACGCGAAGATCTGGCTGATGCCGTACGCCTCGACGACCGACGTCGCGAAGTACAGCGCGAGCAGGACGCGCCAGTCCTGGACGGGACGGGAGGCGGGCGTCGGCGCGAGGGTCACCGGCGAAGTCTACGGGTGCGACGCCGCGGGTCCGAACGGCCATCGGCTCCAGCACTCGGCTCTCGCCGCGGATGTGGGTCACGCCGGGATCGAGCCCGGGAGCCGGGTCAGCCGCGCGTCGTCCCGGTCGTGACCTGGCGCGCGAGCGGGGTCATCCGGAACGTCCCGTCCTCCTCGACCCACCACGCCGCGAGGCCGCGTCGCCGCGCCTCTCGCTCGACCTCGGCGGCGCCCGCGAGATACAGGACCTTGCACCAGACCTCCGTCCACGCGGGGTCGGGCCCAGCCACGGTCACCTGGAGGATCCCGCGATCGACGGGCGTGCCGATCCGCGGGTCGATGAGGTGGTGGACGACCGTGCGGTCCGGCGCGGCCCACCGGTTGACGGTCGATGCGCTCGTGCTGATCGCGCCGCCCCCGATCTCGACGGCCGCCACCGGCGTGCCCGGGGCCATCGGGTCGTCGATGAGGATCTCCCACCGGTCCCCGACCGCCGGAAGACCGCCGCAGATCATGTCGCCGCCAGCTTCGAGGAGCGCGCCGGTCACGCGTGGGGTGGCGAGAGCCATCGCGTGCCACGCCCAGCGGAGGGCCAGCCCCTTGCCGATGCCGCCCAGGTCGATGGGCTCCTCGATCGCGAGGACGCACGCACACGGATCGCCCTGCATCCATGGACGGTCGGCCCGCTCGGTCGGCGTGGCGGGAAGGGCGGCCACGCTGGCCCCGGGCCCGCCCGACTCGTTCGCGACCACGGACCTCGGCAGCGCCGCACTGCGGTAGCCGAGCCGCTCGAGGTCCGAGGCGACGCGTGGGTCGAACGACCCGCCCGTGAGCCGCCAGGCGCGCCGTGCAGCGGCCACAGCACGATAGAGGCGCGGAGAGACCACCAGGCCCCTGCCCGCGAAGGCGTTGAGTGCCGTCAGCTCCGACGTGGGGCGGAAGCGCGACATCGTGGCCTCCGAGACCTCGATGTCGTCGCTGGCCACGTCCCAGGCGGCCGCAGCCTCCTCCTCGTCGAGGCCGACGAGGAGGAGGCGCAGCGGGGAGCCCATCGCACGTCGCGCGAACGAGTGCCACGGGCGGACCGCAGCGGGCGATGCCGCGGTCACAGGCGCGGTCGCGGCGCTCGGCACCGGGTCACGGCTTCGGCTTGCCACCGGACCCGGTGGTCGTCGGCGGGGGCGGCGGTGCGACGGTCGGCGGGGGCGGCGGCGGCGGTGCGACGGTCGGCGGCGCCACGGGCGGGGCCACGGGCGGTGCGACCG
>CAIYQJ010000252.1 GCA_903928275.1 uncultured Chloroflexota bacterium | reverse complement strand
GTCCGGGCTGCTCTCGCGCGGCTCCGGGTCGTTTCCGGCGACACCTGCGCCGACGGCGGCCGCCACCGCGCCCGTGCCCACGCCCACGGCGGGCGCCGGCGGCGCGGACCCGTACGGCGACGCCCGCGCCGCCGGCGCGACCGCGATCTGCCGCGACGGCACGTGGTCCTACAGCCAGCATCGCTCCGGGACGTGCTCCGGGCATGGCGGCGTGCGCGCCTGGCTGTGACGGCCGGGTCCCCATGCCCGGGTCGGCGAAGCCGTCGCTCCACGCTCGCCGACCCGGCCGATCGCCTGCGGCTCGGGCGCGTACGCTGACGCCGCAGGCTGGTGCGAGTCGTTCCATCTCGCCGACGGCACGTGGCGGCACGTGCTCCACCTCGCGAAGCAGTGGTGCAACCGCGCCCGCCCAGGCGGCGTCTGCGCGGCGCATTTCGGAGGGCCCGGCATGTCGGTCAGCTTCGACTTCGGCAGCTCGTTCCACGCGCGTTCCGGGACGGCGCCCGAGCCGTTCGACGCCATCAACGGTACCCGTCTCGCGGGACCCGAAGGGAGCCACCCGCTCCACGCCGTGTCGCCCGAGGAGCTCGTGCGTCCGGGCCGGGGACCGATCTCGGGGGAGATCGTCGTCGACGGGCCGGCGCGCGTCGGGGACATGATCGCGGGCGTCATCCGGCTGTCGGCGACCGATCGGGTCGATGCGCGGGGCGCCGTGCTCCGGCTCGTGGGCCTGCGTCTCGACGAGGTTCGGCGCTCCACGTCCCACGAGGACGCCGACGGCCACTCGACGCGCACCGAGAGCTGGGTCGAGGTCGACGGGTCGCTTTTCGCGAAGGACGCGTTCACGGAGCCGGCCATCCCGCCGGCGATGTCGCTCGGGCAGGCGTTCGAGACGCGGTTCGCGATCCCCGCGCCGCGGCTCGGCCCACCGACCGCCCACCTCGGCGAGGCGATCGTCGCGTGGGCCCTCGAGGTCCGCTGGGACATCGCGATGGGCGACGACCACTTCGTCGCGGCATACCTGCCGGTCGCTCAGCACCCGGACCTCATCCGCGCCGGGGTCGGGAAGCAGGGCGGGATGAGCGTGCTCGATGCCGTCGCGGTCGGGGGCGGCGTGATCGGCGTGACGACGCCGCTGCCGGCACCGGCCGGCTCCGAGATCGCCGTCAACGTCCACTGGCCATCGGCGTCGGGCGGGTCGGTCGGCCGGGTGGAGCTCCAGCGCCGGACGAACGCGCCGAACGGCGTCACCGGGGTGATCGCCTCCGTGCCGGTGGACCCGAAGGCACTGCAGGGCGGGATCGATATCCGCCTGGCGGTCCCCGACGGGACGGCGCCATCGTTCGACGGCGCTGGGCTGGAGAGCGCCTACGTGATCCGCGTCCTCGTGGACCGGCGATTCCGACCGGACGCGGCGATCGAGCGGCCCGTCGCCATCGTCTGAGCCGGGGCGGCCACCGCCTCCCCTGCTTCCTCGCGCCGCCCGGTGCTCAGCGGTGGTCCGCGCCGTCCCCGTCCGTCAGGAAGCGGTCGACGCCGTGCGCCGCGGTCCGCCCCTCGCGGATCGCCCACACGACGAGCGACTGGCCGCGCACGCAGTCCCCCGCCGCGAAGACGCCCGGCACGCTCGTCATCCGGTCCGGTCCGGTGCGGACGTTCCCGCGTCCGTCCAGGTCGCACCCGAAGCCCCGCGGCAGTCCCGGGTCCGGGCCGGTGAAGCCGAGGGCGAGGAGCACGAGGTCGGCGGGGATGGCCTGCGTCGTGCCGGGGACCTCGCGCATCTCGAAGCGGCCCTCGGCCGACTGGGTCCACGTGACGTCCGTGATCTCCATCCCGATGACACGCTCGCTCCGCCCGACGAACCGGCGAGTGGTCGTCGAGAACCGGCGCGGGTCCTCGCCCCACAGCGCCTTCGCCTCCTCCTGGCCGTAGTCGAGGCGGTGGACCTTCGGCCACTCGGGCCACGGGTTGTCGGCCGCGCGCGTCTCCGGGAGCCGCGGCAGGATCTCGAGCTGCCGCACGCTCCGGGCACCCTGGCGGATGGCGGTCCCCACGCAGTCGGTGCCGGTATCGCCGCCGCCGATCACCACCACGTCCTTCCCGGCGGCATCGATCGGCGCCTCCGCGTCCGGGCCGCCGTCGAGCAGGCGCCGCGTGTTGCCCCGAAGGAAGCTCATCGCGAGGTGGATGCCGCCGAGCTCGCGCCCCGGGACCGGGAGATCGCGCGCCACGGTGGCGCCCGTCGAGAGCACAACGGCGTCGAAGTCGGCGACGAGCGTCTCCGCGGCGACATCCTCGCCCACCGTGATGCCGGCCTCGAAGCGCACGCCCTCGTCGGCGAGGAGACGGACGCGCCGCTCCACGACGCCCTTGTCGAGCTTCATGTTCGGGATGCCGTAGACGAGGAGCCCGCCGATCCGGTCCTGCCGCTCGAAGACGGTGACGAGGTGGCCGGCGCGGTTGAGCTGCGAGGCGGCAGCGAGCCCGGCCGGGCCGCTGCCCACGATCGCCACGCTCCGACCGCTGCGCGTCACGGGAGGCTCGGGGACGACCCAGCCGCTCTCCCACGCCCGGTCGGCGATCTCCTGCTCGATCGTCTTGATGGCCACCGGGTCGCCGCCGATGCCGACCGTGCACGAGCCTTCGCACGGCGCCGGGCACACGCGCCCCGTGAACTCCGGGAAGTCGTTCGTCCGGTGCAGGCGGATGCTCGCCTCGCGCCACTGGCCGCGGTAGACGAGGTCGTTCCACTCGGGGATGAGGTTGTTGATCGGGCAGCCCGATGCCATGCCCGAGATGAGCGTCCCGGTGTGGCAGAACGGGACGCCGCAGTCCATGCAGCGCGCTGCCGGCTGGGTGAGCGCGACCTGGGGGAGCTGCGGCTGCGATTCGCGCCAGTCGCGGATCCGCTCCAGCGGTGGCCGGGGGTGCGCCGCCTCGCGCGCGAACTCCATGAAGCCGGTGGGCCTGCCCACGTCAGGAGCC
>CAIYQJ010000251.1 GCA_903928275.1 uncultured Chloroflexota bacterium | reverse complement strand
GTACTGCTCCGCGAGAACCTGCTTGTTGGCCGGCATCGACGCCTTCAGGGCCGCGATCTTGGCCTGCATCTCGGGGCCCGTGTAGCACTTCACGAACTCCCAGGCCGCGTCGGGAGACCTGGTCCCCTTGTAGACGACGACGCCGCTCGGGTTGACCGACGTCGCCTGGCCGGCCGGTCCCCTGGGTAGGGGCGCGACGCCGAAGTCGATGCCCGCCGCCTCGTGGGTGGGCACCAGCCACGAGCCGTTCGCCTCCATGGCGGCCTGGCCGTTCTCGAAGGCGTCGCCCGTGCCGCCTGGCACGGGCTGCGCCATGACCTTGTGCGTGTAGATGAGGTCCTGGAGGAACTGGATGCCCGCCGCCGCCTGGTCGGTGTCGATCGCGACGGTCCTCTTGTCGGGGCTGAGGATGTCGCCACCGGCCTGCCAGACGAGCGAGGACCAGTAGTTCTCCATGTCGGACGTCTCGGTGTAGAAGCCCCACTGCGTCGTGCTGCTGCCCGACGTCTTCGTCAGCTTCGCCGCGACGTCCACGAGCTTCGCCCAGTCCCACGTGCCGTCGGGGTACGGGATCCCCGCGGCGTCGAACATCTTCTTGTTGTAGTAGAGGCCCACGGTGCTCATGTCGCGCGGCAGCCCGTACAGGTGGCCATCGGCGCCCGTGAAGTCCTTCACCGCGAGGTCCGCGAGCGCGGTCACGTCGAACCCGTCGCGCGCGATGAGCGGCGTGAGGTCGAGGAGCTGGTCGCGCGTCTGGTAGTCGGGGAAGAGCGGCCCGTCCATGAGGAAGACGTCCGGCGCGTTGCCGCCCGCGAGCGCGGTCTGGAGCTTGTCCCAGTACGTCTCCCAGTCGGCCACCGTGACCTTCACGGTGATGTTCGGGTTCGCCGCCATGAACGCATCGACGATCTTCTGCTGGTTCGCGAGCTCCGTCGTGTCGCCCCAGATCGCGTACGAGATCGTCGCGGGCGGACCCGTGTAGGTACCGCACGACGAGGCACTCGCCGAAGTCGCGGCCGATGCGACCGGTGACGAGGCGGCAGCGGATGCCACGGGGGCCGCCGTCGGCTGGTCCGCAGTCGGCTGGCTCGACGCCGGGGCCGGCGGGGTACCGCCCGACGCCGCCGGCGCGGGGCTCGGTGACGCGCCGGCGGCGGCGCACGCCGTCACGAGGAGGCACGCGGCGACCGCCGCCACGAGGAGCCGCGGGCGATGGGAGGCCCGGATCGCAGTCATCGTCATCCCTCCGTCGGTCAGGACATCCAGTCCGGGGCGGTGCCGCCGAGCCACTCTGGCAGCCACTCCGCCTCGGCGGCGATCAGCTCGTCGGTCATGCGCCAGGCCTCGTCGAGCGTGAGACGGGCCTGGACCTGGGGGTCGGTGAGCACCGCGTGGTAGACGAGGTCCCGGTCCTCGTCGAGCGCGGCGCGCACGGTGAGCTCCTGCGCGTCCACGGCCGGGCGCGTGTACGCGGCGCACTGCGGCGGGAGCGGGTCCACGGCGGTGGGGTGCACCCCCAGCCCGTCCACGAGCGCCGGCACCTCCACGCAGGCGTCGCCCGCGAGGTTCGGGACGAGGCGCCCGCCGTCGTTGGGGACGTTCGCCACGATCCGCGCCGGCTCGCCGGTCAGCAGCGAGTGGACGATGACCGCCGCGTACTCGCCGCTGCGCTCGATCTCGAACGGCTCGCCGGCATCGAGCCGCCGCTTCGTCTCGGCATACTCGTCGAGGTTGTGCGCGACTCGTTCGAGGTACTCGCCGATGGGGATGTGCATCCGCTCGACGAGGTCTCCCTTGGGGATGTACCAGGGGCTGTACTCGGCGTGGTGCTCGGAGGATTCCGTGGGGTACCAGCCGAACCGGCGGAAGATGTCCGCCCGGACGAGGTCGTCGTCCGGTACGCGCCCCGCCGCGACGAACGCGTCGAGGGCCGGGTAGAGGTCCGTCCCGCGATGTTCGAGACGGGTGATCCAGGCGAGGTGGTTGACCCCGGCCGACTCTGCGACGACCTCCGCGAACGGGACGCCGAGGTACCCGGTGAGCGTGTGGACGGTCCAGTGGACCGAGTGGCACAGCCCGATCGCCGGCATCCCGATCGCCTCGTCCACGGCGCGGACGACCATCGCCATCGGGTTCGTGTAGTTGAGGAGGAGGGCGTCCGGGCAGACGTCGGCCATGTCGACCGCGATCCCGAGCACGACCGGGATCGTCCGGAGTCCCCGGAGGACGCCACCCACGTTGATCGTGTCGTTGATCGTGTAGCGCAGGCCGTACCGGGCGGGCACGTCGAAGTCGAGCCGCGTGGCCCGCGCGCCGCCCACGGCGATCGTGTTGATGACGACGTCCGCCCCCTCGAGCGCGTCGCGCCGGTCGAGGTGGCCGCGGATGGTCGGCGTCGCCCCGAGCGCGCCCGCCGTCCACGCCGCCATGCGCTCGGCCGTCGCGAGCCGATCCGGGTCGATGTCGTGGAGGACCAGCTCCGCGTGGCGCAGCTCCGGGTATGACAGGAGGTCGCCGAGCAGGTTCCGGGTGAACTCGACGCTGCCGGCGCCGACGAGGACGATGCGGGGCATCTCAGGCCTCCCTGGGTGCGCTGCCGACCCCGACGATGTGCCGGAGCCCCTGGCTGTGGTAGCGCTCGACCCAGCCGGGATGGTCGGGGTCGTGGCCGCGCCTCCGCGCCAGCACGAAGGCGAGGAGCGCGATCGGCGGGACGGTCGTGAACGGCGCCATGTCCTCCTCGGCGGCAACGGAGATCGGGAGCAGGCCCGCGCCCTCGACCGAGGCCGTCGGGGCCACCTCGATGACGCGCGCACCCCAGCTCGCGGCGTGGCGGGCGACATCGATCGTGGCCGCGAACCCGGGGCCTTCCGGGGCGAGCGCGATGACGACCGACCGGGCATCGACGATCGTCGCGGAACCCGACGCCATCTCCGCGGACTCCGCCCCCTCGGCGTGGACGATCGCCATCTCCTTGAGCTTCAGCGCCGCCTCGAGCGCCGCCGGGCAGGCACCCCCGCTGCCGACGACGAACAGGTGCTCGACGTCCGCCATCGAGTCCGCCAGCGCCGCGACCCGGGGCTCGGCCGCGGCGATCGCCGCTTCGGCATGGTCGGCGGCCAGGGCGATCGCCGCGCGGATCCGTTCCGCGCGTTCGCCGCCGAGCAGCTCGGCGAGGACCATCTCGGTAGCGACCAGCGTGGAGACGAACGTCTTCGTCATGACCGGGACATCGCTCGGGCCTCCCGCCGAGCGGACGATGTGGTCGGCGGTCCCGTCGAGCGTGCTGCCGGGGACGTGGACGATCGCGACGGTGGGGACGCGGCCGCGCAGTGCGTCGACGACCGCCACGACGTCGCGGAACTCGCCGGACGCCGAGATCCCGATGACCGCGTCCGTTGGGCCGAGCGCCGGGAGGTAGGTCCGGAACTCGCCGGCCGTGAGGGCGATGACCGTGGGATCGCCGGGGGCAGCGTATCGGCGGTACAGCGTGGCGGCGGCGAGCGACGAGTGGTACGAGGTGCCGTTCCCGATCACGTGGAGGCGGGTGACGCCCCGTGACCGAAGGGCGGCCGCGGCGCGGTGTGCGCCGTCGGCGCTCGCGGCCAGTGTCTCCCGGATGGCACGAGGCTCGTCCGCGATCTCGGACGGGATGATGCCGGCGATCATGGGGTGGGCAGGCTCCTTTCCGTGATCGGCGCGACGAGGACGTGGAGGCCGCGCGCCTCGAGGGCCGCCACCTCCAGGGGGTCGGCGTCCGCGTCGGTGACGAGGGTGTCGACATGGTCCAGCTCGAAGACGAACGCCGGCGCCACCGAGCCGAGCTTCGACGCGTCGGCGAGGACGAAACACGTCCGCGCAGCCCGGCGCAGCGCCCGGTCGGTGAGGATCTCGGGGATCGAATCGTTCATGAAGCCCTGCTCCGCGCTCACCGCGCCGATGCCCATGAACAGCGCGTCCGCGCGCAGCTCGCCGAGAGCGAGCTCCGCGAGGTGGCCGAGCGTGGAGTGCATGCCCGGCCGGACGACCCCTCCGAGCACGATCAGGTCGATCCCGGGCCGGTCGAGCAGCAGGCCGGCGACGTCGAGCGCGTTCGTGATGACGGTGAGCCGGCGACCGGCGAGAAGCCGCGCGAGCTCGAGCGTGGTGGTGCCGCTCGAGATCGCGATCGTCTGGCCGTCCTCCACCAGGGCGGCGGCGGCGGCCGCGATCGCGCGCTTCGCGGTGAGCCGGGCGTCCGGCGCCGCGCGCGGGGAAGCGGTGGCGGCCGAGACCGCTGCTCCCCCGTACGTTCGGACGAGTGCCCCGTCGGTCGCGAGCCGCGTGAGGTCGCGGCGGATCGTGGACTGGGTGACACCGAGGTCCCGCGCGAGGACGTCCACGCTCACCTGCCCGTCCTCGCGAAGTCGGGCGAGAAGCTGCGCCTGGCGGTCGACGCTCAACATGCGCACGAGGATGGCCACTCGTGCGCGAATTGTCAAGGTGCTTGCGCATTCTGCGCGCGATGGGCCTTGTCCTCGCGCGGAGCGCGCGGTACCATCGCCTCGTCCACACGTCGCGAGGTACGCCGATGTCCTTCCTGCCGGGCACGCGCCGCGGGCTCGACGCCTGCGCCTCCGCGCGCGGGACCTTCGCCGTCCTCGCGCTCGACCATCGCCAGAACCTCCGCCGCGAGCTCCGCCCGGAGGACCCGGCGGCGGCGACGTACGAGGAGATGGTCGCGTTCAAGCGCGCCGTCGTGCGCGCTCTTGCGCCCGCCGCCACCGCGACGCTTCTCGACCCGGAGATCGGAGCCGCCCAGGCGATCGCCGACGGCTCGCTGCCGGGCCGCGCGGGCCTGCTCGTCGCCGTCGAGGCCACGGGGTACGAGGGGCCGCCGCAGGCCCGCGTCTCGCGCATCCTGCCGGGCTGGTCCGTGGAGCAGGCGAAGCGGATGGGCGCATCGGCCGCCAAGCTCCTCGTCTACTACCATCCGGACGCCGCGAACACGGACGCGCAGGAACGACTCGTGGCCGACACGGCCGCCGAGTGCGCGCGCCTCGACCTCCCGCTGTTCGTCGAGCCGCTCGGATACGACCCGCGGAGCGGCGGGCGGCTCACCGGCGAGGCGCGGCGCGCGTGCGTCCTGGAGACCGCGCGGCGACTGACGCGGATCGGCGGCACGGTGCTCAAGGCCGAGTTCCCCTACGACGCGGCCGTCACCGACGAGGCCGCGTGGTCGGACGCCTGTCGCGGGTTGGACGCCGCGTCGGCCGTACCGTGGGTCCTCCTGTCGGGCGGGGTGGACGACGCGACGTTCGCGCGCCAGGTGGCGACGGCATGTCGCGCGGGCGCGTCCGGCGTCCTCGTGGGGCGTTCGGTGTGGTCGTCGGCGGCGACGATGGCGGCTCCGGAGCGCGACGCGTGGCTCGCGACGGAGGGGCGCGCGCGACTCGAGACGCTCGTCCGTCTCGTGGACGAGCTCGGCACGCCGTGGCACGCTCGACCGAACCCGCTCACCGCGGCAGCGGCTCCGGGTGACGGCTGGTACCGGCGATACTGAGCGAGCCATGATCGATCGGGAGCGCGCGCCGGGGACCGACGAACGCGACGTGGACGTCCTCGTCCTCGGCGAGGTCAACCCCGACGTGATCGTGCGGGGACCGGATCCACGGCCGCAGTTCGGCCAGGTCGAGCGGTTCGTGGAGTCGATCGACCTCGCGATCGGGAGCTCCTCCGCGATCTTCGCGTGCGGCGCCGCGAAGCTCGGCCTGCGCACCGCGTTCGTCGGCGTGGTGGGCGACGACGCGATGGGCCGGTTCATGCTCGACGCACTGCGTGCGCGCGGCATCGACGTGTCCGCGTGCCGTGTCACCGAGGCGGTCCCGACCGGCGCCTCGGTGATCCTCGTCGACGGCGGCGATCGCGCGATCCTCACGGCGCCCGGCACCGTGCCGCTGCTCCGCGACGAGGACATCCCGGCAGCGCTCCTCGCGCGCGCCCGCCACCTCCACGTCGGGAGTGTCTTCCTGCTCGATGCGCTGCGGCCGCGGCTGGCCGAGCGCTTCGCGGCAGCGCGCCACGCCGGCACGACGACGTCGTTCGACTGCAACTGGGACCCGCGCGAGACATGGGACGGAGGCCTGCGCGGCATCCTCCACGAAGCGGACGTCTTCCTGCCGAATGCCGCTGAGGCCACCCGGATCGCGGGTCGCCGCGGAGTCGAGGACGCGGCGCGCGCGCTCGCCGCCGCGGGTCCGCGCGTCGTCGTCGTGAAGTGCGGCGCCGACGGCGCGATCGCCGCCGAGCGGGACGGGGCGTTGACTCGCATGCCCGGGCTCGCGGTCGACGTGGTGGACACCACCGGCGCCGGCGACTCCTTCGATGCCGGGTTCCTCGCGGCGTGGCTCGCCGGCCGGCCCGTTCGCGAGTGTCTCGCGATCGGGGTCGCCTGCGGCTCGCTGTCCACCCGCGGCGTGGGCGGCGCCGCGGCCCAGGCGACGCTCGCCGAGGCCGAGGCGGCGGCGCGCGAGGCGGGCCTGCTCGCGTGACGGCGCCGGCGTGACGGCCGAGGTCGCGCTGCATGTCCCCCAGCCCCTCGGCGCGTGGCCGCGACGGCTCGTCTGCGTCTCTGTGAACACGGCGATCGACCGGATCGTCGCGGTCGACCGGCTTCGGCCGGGCGAGATCCATCGGCCGGACGTCCTGTCGGTCGTGCCCGGAGGCAAGGCTCTCAACGTCGCCCGGTCCGCGGCCGGGCTCGGGATGCCGGTGCGCGCGGTGGCGGTCCTTGGCGGCCACGCCGGCGACTGGATGGACGCGGCCCTCCGGGCCCGTTCGATCGAGGCCCGGATCGTGCGTCTCGCCGGGGAGACGCGAACCTGCCTCTCCGTCCTCGACCGCGAAGCGGGGACGCTCACGGAGTTCTACGATCCCGGCCTGGCGATGGACGCCGCCGGATGGGCGGCGGTCGAGGATGCGCTCGCGGCCGAGCTGCTCGAGGATGCGCCGGGGACGCTCGTCGTCCTCGCGGGCAGCCTGCCGCCCGGCGCACCCCCCGACGGGTATGCCAGCCTCGCGCTCCAGGTGGAACGGGCAGGCGCGCGCGCCGTCGTCGATGCCGACCGGGAGGCGCTCGACGCGGCCCTCGAGGCGAGGCCCTGGCTCGTCAAGGTGAACGCTCGTGAGGCGGCGGTCGCGACGGGGATGGACGGGTCCCACGAGCCGCAGGTCGTCGCCGCGGCACGCGCGCTCCGCGACAGGACGGGCGGGGTCGCACTCGTCACGCGCGGCCCGGAGGGAGCCGTGGTCCTCGACGCGGCGGACATCGCCTGGCGCGTCGGCGGGCCGCCCGAACGCGGTCGCTACCCGGTCGGCAGCGGCGACTCACTGCTCGCCGGCCTGGTCGTGGCGCTCGCGTCCGGGTTCGCGCTCCCCGAGGCGGCGCGGCGCGGCGCGGCGGTCGCGTCGGCGAACGCGCTCACCCCCGGGCAGGGCGAGCTCGATCCGGCCGCCGCGGACCGGATCCTGCCGATGATCGCCATCGAGCGCATCGGGTAGGTGCGCGGGGCGCGGCTGAGCGGCCGACGAAGATGCTGCGATGCCCGGGCTGCGGGCCCGGCTTCCTTTGGCGTGTCGAGCGCGCTACCGTTCTCCTCGAGCGCCAACCGTGGGCCATGGCCGGGGAGACCGAGGCGGCCGGAGGGGTGACGATGAGACTCCGCGCGCTCCTGGTGGCGGCGGCCATTGTCGCCGCACTCGGTGTGAGCTTCCCGGCCCGGGCGACCTCCGGAACGTACACCTGGACCGCGTCGATCGGGTCCGGTGGCGTGTACGGGGCGGTCGGATTCACGGGATCCAGCACGGGCGCCGGCACGGCCCGCGTGACGTTGAAGCACCTCGCCGCGTCGACGAAGTACGGCATCGAGATCTGGGCCGGCACGTGCTCGCGCAGAGGGGACTGGCTCTTCGCCGTCAGCCCACGGCGGAGCTCGACCTCGGGCACGGTCAGCGTCACGCAGGCCATTTCCGCGAGCTCGATGGACCGGATCCGCCGGGCCACGTGGGGAGCGGGCCGGATGAGCGTCCGGGTCGGGCATGACACGTGGGTGGCGTGCGGCACGTTCGTCGACCCGCCGACTCCCTGGCCCACCCCGACGCCGACTCCCACGTTCACCGTGGCGCCGACCCCGACCCCGACCCCAACGCCCATGCACACGATGGCACCGACCGCCACGCCTTCCCCGACGTCCTTCTCGCCGATCTCTCCCGGGACGATCGACTGGGACCTGTCGCACTGTCCGTCGGCCGCAGATATCGCGTCCGTCCGCGCCGACCTGAAGATCACGTTCCA
Organism: uncultured Chloroflexota bacterium; assembly: GCA_903928275.1. Taxonomy (GTDB): domain Bacteria; phylum Chloroflexota; class Limnocylindria; order Limnocylindrales; family CSP1-4; genus CAIYQJ01. Next base: position 7,518 of record CAIYQJ010000251.1, on the reverse strand, counting down.
GGCCGACCCCACGGCGGGCAGCCTCGTCTGCACGGCCTCCGCGGGGTCCGCGGATCTCACGCGCTTCCAGGAGCGCGCCTACCAGGCGATCCTGTCGATGCGGCGGATCCACTTCGACGCGCCGCTCCCGTGGACGAGCAAGCCGCTGTACGACTGGTTCGTCGACGCGGTCGACGGCGTGAACTTCCTGGACAACGGCCTGACCAGTGGTTGCTGCTACCCGCCGCGGATCGTGAACATCCAGGCCACGCCCGACAGCACCGTCCTCGTCTCGAACCGGTGGATCGCGCCGCCGCTGTCGGCGGCGGGCGGGCTCATGTACCTCGTCCAGCTCCTCGTCCACGAGGCACGCCACAGCGAGGGGTTCGGGCACGCGTGCGGGACCGGGGATGACCAGACGATCGCTGAGATGGGGGCGTGGGGCGTCGTCTACTCGTTCTACCGGTGGCTTGCCCTCCACGGGGACCCGGCCTACCTCGCGCCGCCCGCCGACGCACCGGCTCTGCACGGGTACAAGCCGGCCGACTACTACCGCCAGGTCGAGCTGAGCGAGGCGCAGACGACGAGGTCCACCCGCTTCTGCTCGGAGCCGCACTGAGGCGATCCAGGCGCGAGGGAATGCACGAGCCGGCGGCGTTCGGTCCGTGCCGCCCTTGACACCGACCCGGGCACGCACCCGAGGATGAAGACCGCGCGTCCCATCGCCCATGCGTCCCGTGGACGCACCACAGAGAGGACGCTGCCCATGCCCTCCGACACCGGGGACCCCATCGACAGGACGATCGGCCGACGCGACCTCCTCAAGGTCGCCGGTGCGGCCGGCGCCGTCCTCGCGGTCGGAGGCGGGATCGGCGGCCTGCTCGGCGCCGCGTCGGCGAGCGCCGCCGGCGGCCCCTCCCCGACGCCCGCCCCGTCCACCATGCCGAAGCCGACGCCCGAGGCGACGCCCTACGCCGATCCCGTGATCGATACGTACACGACCGGGTCGCTCGGGATCTTCCCGCTGGGGGAGCCGGTTCCCGCGGACACGATGCGCCTGACCTTCCTGGGCACGTCGTTCCTGCCGCGCGAGGCGCAGGAGTGCAACAGCATCTTCGTGGAGCTCGGGAACGGCGACTCGTTCGTCTTCGACATGGGGTCGGGCGTCACCGCGAAGTACAACGCGTACGGGGTGCCGCCGTCGCGGATGACGAAGGTCTTCGTCACCCACCTCCACGGCGACCACACGAGCGACCTCGTGACGCTCTACTGCTTCGGGCCGGCCCAGGACCGCAAGACCCCGCTCTACCTCTACGGTCCGTCGGGTCCGTCGGGCGACGAGGGGATGGCCGCCTGGGCCGCCATGCTGAAGAAGCTCATGAAGTGGCACGAGGAGAGCTTCAGCTTCCTGCCGACCGGGCTGATCGGCCAGGGCGACGGCTACGACATCATCGCCACAGAGCTGCCGTACATGAAGGACGGCGGCCTGGCCTACCAGGACAACGGCGTGAAGATCACGCACTTCCCGGCTGTCCACGCGCGCGACGGGGCGATCAGCTACAAGCTCGAGTGGAACGGCCTGTCGATGATCTTCTCGGGCGACACGCGGCCGAACGACTACATGCTCGAGCACGCGAAGGGCGTCGATGTCCTCGTCCACGAGATGGTCGTCCCGCCGACGACCTGGGCGGAGAAGAACTCCACGCTGAAGCCGGGCGACCCGGGCTGGGACCAGGCCTACCAGGTGGCGCTCGAGGTCCAGCAGTCCTCGCACACGCCGCAGCTCGCCCTCGGGTACATCTGGAGCCAGACGCAGCCACGCCTGGGCATCGCGACCCACTTCCAGGTCAACAAGGACACGCTCGGCCGGGCCGTGTCGGACATCCGGACCTGGTACCAGGGCCAGTTCGCCATCGCGACCGACATGTTCGTCGTGGACGTCTCGAAGAAGTCGATCGTCCAGCGGCAGGCGTTCCTCGACCGGTACGCGTGGTACCCGGCGATGAAGGTCTACCCGGCCGACGAGCTGGCGCCGCCGAAGTACGACTCGCCGTACGCGCAACTCAACCAGACGCTCCTCGACAGCGAGATCCCCACGACCACGTACGACCCGAACCACACCGAGACATAGGGGCGGCCCGGCCCGCGGGCACACCGCCGGCGCGGGGACCCGGCACGGGGACCGACGACTGTCAGCGGCCGACCCAGGCCTTCGGCCTGGTCTCCGTGCCCGCCGCCGTCGGTGGGGTGACCCGCGCGCGATGGGGCCCACTCACCCCGGCCGTTCTCCAGCGGTCCTCGGCGTTCCCGACCTCGGACGCGAACGCCGGCTCGAGCCGGCGCCTGACCACGTCCGCCATGTCCTCCGCGCCGAGTGGCCCCGAGATCGCGTAGCCCTGGCCGAACCCGCAGCCCATCTCCCGGAGCCGATGGAGCTGAGTCGGCGTCTCGACCCCCTCGGCCACGGTCGTGAGGCCCAGCGCCCGGCCCACCTCGACGATCGCGTGGACGACCCCGGCTCCGCGCGTCGGGTCGTCGAGCGGGGCCACGAGCGACCGGTCGATCCTGACCTGGGACACGGGGTAGCGCTCCAGGTGGACCAGCGACGAGTACCCGGTCCCGAAGTCGTCGATCGCGATCTGCACACCGAGCGCACGGATCGTGTGCAGCCGCTCGAGGGAGTCCGAGCCATCCTGCATGAGCATCCTCTCGGTGAGCTCGAGGGTCACCCAACCAGGAGCGGCGCCCGCGTGCGCCATCGCTGCCTGCACGGTCCAGGCGAGCTGCGGGTCGGCGAGCTGGTGGGCGGACAGGCGGATCGAGACCCGGGGCACCCGACCGGGCGACAGCGCTGCCCAGCGAGCGGCCTCGGTGCACGCCGTCCGGAGGACCCAGGCACCGATCTCGTCGACGAGTCCGGCCTCCTCGGCGACGGGGATGAACACGCTGGGGGAGATCCTCCCGTGGATCGGATGGTCCCACACGATCCCGGCCGCGCCTCCCACGAGCTCGCCCGTCTCGAGGTCGACGATCGGCTCGTACTCGAGCACGAACTCGGCCCGGTCCATCGCCTGCTGCAGGTCCGGCCCGAGGTCGGGCGCGGCCTGCTCGACGGCGTCCATCCCAGGCTCGAAGACGACCACCCGGTCGCCGCCCCGGCCCCGCGCGACCGACCTCGCGATGCCCGACCGCCGCAGCAGGCTGCCCGCGCTCGATCCGGTCGGCGGCGCCGTGGAGATGCCCACGCTCGCGGTCACGAGCGTCGTGTCGCCGGAGAGGTCGACCGGCACCCGGATGGCGGCGAGGACGCGATGGCCCGCCGCGAGCACATCCTCCGGCGTCGAACCGCCAACGAGGAGGATCCCGAACTCGTCCCCGCCCACGCGGGCGCACGTGTCGGCCGGGCCGACCGAGGCGCGCAGGCGGCCGGCGACCTCCCGGAGGACCTGGTCGCCCGCCATGTGCCCCAGGCTCTCGTTGACACGGGTGAAGCGGTCCAGGCCGACCGAGATGACGGTCGTGAGCCGGCTGGCGTCCGCCGCGCTCGCCAGCGCTTCCCCCACCCGTTCGAGGAACAGGGCGCGGTTCGGGAGGTCGGTGAGCGGGTCGTGCAGGGAGACCTGCGTGAGCTGCCGCTGCAGGGTCTTCCGCTCTCCTACATCGTGCGTCGTGAGGACGATCCTGCCGATCGACGGGTCGTCGAGGAGGTTGGTCGCGATCGTCTCCACCTGGCGCCAGACGCCCGCCCGGTCCCAGAGGCGCCATTCGAGCGGTCGCGCCACGGACCGCCCGGCGGCCACATCTGCGAGGAACGTCTGCATCCGCTCGGCGTCGTCCGCGTGGACCAGCCGCGAGATCGGGCGGCCCACGAGCTGACCGCCGTCCACCCCGAGGACGCGCCCGACCGTCGCCGTGGCGTCGGTCACCACGCCGTCGCGATCGACGAGCACGACGGCATCAGACGCGTTGGCCGACAGGGCTCCGGATCGCGCCTCCGATTCGCGCCGGACCTGGTCGGCCTGCAGGCGGCTGTTCTCACGGAGCACGAGCTCCTGGCGGAGCAGAACGATCGCGGTCAGGGCGACGGCCCCGTACAGGACCTCGATGAGCTCTCCGGTGACCTCGCCCAGTGCGAGCGCGATGAGGACCGAGTAGCCGGCGACCAGCGCGACGTAGGGCAGGGCAAGCAGCCATTTGCTCAGCGCCCTGCCGCGGCCCTCCGTCGCCGTGCCGGGATGCACCTGGAAGTACCCGGCCAGCGCGATCAGGAGCGTCGAGCTGAGGTAGACGATGTCCGGCCAGCGCTCGAGGCCGTATGAGCCCGTGAGGCTCAGCTGTCCATAGCCGACGTCGGCCACGAACATGAGGCCCAGGCCGCCGACGAGCGCGACGAGCGCCCTGGTGTCGATCTCGGGCGGGTGCCGCAGCGCCGTCGCCGCGACACCGAACAGGAGCACCAGGTCGCCGATCGGGTAGCCCAGCGAGAGCGTCGCAGCCAGGGGGTCCGGGTCCAGCGACGCGAGGAGGGGCCGGAAGAGCGTGTGCCAGACCACGATGCCGCCGCCGATCACCACGATGAGCGAGTCGATCGTGAGGCGGACCGCGTCGCTGCGCGCGGACGATGTGCGCTGGAACAGGAGAAGGGCGATCCCGACGATCGGGTAGTAGGCGACGTAGGCCACGTCGGCCACCGACGGCGAGGTCGAGCCGCCGCCTCCCAGGTCCAGCCAGGTCCACGCGATGTCGCCCAGGGCGTAGACGAGCATCGCCATGCCCAGGACCGCCCAGCCAAGGCCGATCCGTCGCACGTCGGCGCGCAGCGCGGCTCGAAGGACGATCGCGGCGGCGAGCAGGTCGAGGCAGGCCTCGCCGACATCGGCCACGGCCCGCTGCGTGCCGGGGTCCCCGATGCCGAACGCGAGGCAGGCGACCGTGATGCCCCAGCCGCAGGCGACCGTGGAGATGAGGATCCGATCGACATCGACGGCGTGGCGCGGCCTCGTGTCGGCGCGCGGGCGGACGGCGTCCAGGGGCGCGCCCCTGCCCGGCGGGCCGGCGGACGGACGCGCGCGGGCGCGGAGAACGCGGATCATGCAACACACCCGGGCTTCGGGAAGTGGTCCTTCGGCCGAACGCGCCGTGGACTCCTCCACGTTGGCCGCCTTCGGAAGGCGCGAGAAGCCGCCAGAGGTCCGCTGCCGCGCATCCGTTCGAGCGGCGCCGCCTCATCGTTCTGCACCACGCCGACCGGCCCCGGCGATGCGCTCGTGGGGGCGCCGCCGGGCCTCTGCGACCCGCCTCGGGCCGCGCGACCCGGGCGAGGTCGCGAGCGGCGAGACCTAGACCTACCCGACCGTGGGTCCGCCGGGAGCGGGCAGCGGCGGGCTGCTCGGGTAGCCGAGGGCGCGCTTCGCGGTCTCGAACTCGTCGAGCGGGATGTCGCCGCGGGCGAAGCGCTCGCGCAGGATGTCGAGTGGTTCGGGGCGAGCGGGCGGGGGCGGAACGTTCGGTGCGGGCGAGGACGTGGCGGCAGGCGGGTGCGCCAGGCCGCGGAGCGCCACGGCCCTGCTGACGAAGAAGACCACCACCCCGACGAGGACGAGGACGAGGAGCGGCCACAGCCAGCCGCCACCGCCCAGGTGCCACCCATAGCCCATCATCGCGCTCCCAGTCGGCCGGGTCTCCAGCGTCGCTGGGGTGACTGTAGTCCCGTCCGGCGCGGACCGCCGTCAGGCGGCGGTCGGGGGCCGGCTCCCCGTCGGCCACAGCCACGCGGCGACGAGCGACGCGCCCGCGAGGCTCACGAGCATCGCGAGCCAGGCCGCCCCCGCGAGGAGGAGGACCTGGTCCTCCTGTCGCTCGACCTCGCGGAGGGAACGTCCGGCGAGGACAGTGCCGCCCCGCCACGGGACCGTGACGGACGCGATCCGGACACCGTCACGCGGCTGCCACGTCACCCTGTTCGGCGGGTTCTGGCGGGCGGCGTCGAGGACGCCCTGCGGAGCGACCGGGTCGTGGCCGTCGAGCTGGCCGTCGGTCGCGACGACGTCGCCCGAGAGGCCGTAGATGACGATGAAGGGGGCGAGGCTCGTCGCCACGTCGACCCGCGCGGACCCCACGAGCGAGGTCGGCTGCGCCCCGGCGTCGAGCGCGCGCGCGGCGTCCTCCGCCAGATGGAGCTGGGGGTCATTCGCCCCCATCCGGAGGTCCTGCTGGACCGCCACGTAGACCAGGCCGCAGCAGAGTGTCGCGAGGACCGCGACCGGGAGGAAGAAGGCGACGGCGCGGCGGATGACGCCCGTGCGCACCTGTCTCGCCCCCCCGCGCTCAGGGACGTGTCGTCGGGAGCCCGTCCCCGCCGATGCGCTCGAGCACGACCATCGGGATCACGCGGCTTGTCCGCTGTCCGTAGTCGGCGAAGCCCGGGTTCGCGTCGACGTGTGCCGCCCAGAGGCGGGCGCGCTCCTCGCCCTCGGCGACCGTGGCTCGCGCCTCGAACGTCTCACCGGCGACCTCGACGGTCACGACCGGGTCGGCGACCAGGTTCGCGAACCACGCCGGGTGCGTCGGCGCCCCGGCCTTCGACGCCGCGATGACGTAGCGATCGCCGTCGCGACCATAGACGACGGGCGCGAGGCGCGGCATGCCGCTCTTCGCGCCGATCGTCGTGAGGAGGAGGACGGGCCGACCGGCGAACGGGCCGCTCGTCAACCGACCCTCGTGGGCACGGAAGTCGTCGATGAGCGCCCTCGTCATCTCGGCGAAGGCTGCGCGGGGGTCGGGTGCGATCATGCGCCCATGCTACCCGGCAGCCGTTCCGGTCGTGGTCGAGGGCCCGTGCGACGGCCGGCGACCTCCGCGGCGACAAGGCGGGCATCCGGACCGGGGGATCGCCACGCCGGGCCTCCGTGTCAGACTGCCCGCGGGGCTGAGATCGCGAGCGGCCCGGCGCCCCCCGCGGGCGCGCGGGGGCCTGTAGCGTCCGTACGAGGAGATCCAGTCGTGAATCGATCCGCCCGATCGCGCCTGGGCCTTGCGGCCGTCATGGCCATCGCGGTCATGGCATGTGCCCCGGCCGTCGCGCCGTCCGCCAGCCCCGCGTCGGTGTCCCCGGCGACCCCGGCCCACTGGACCTACGAGGGCGCGGAAGGCCCCGCGCACTGGGGCGAGCTCGACCCCGCCTATGTCACCTGCGCGGACGGCACCGCGCAGTCGCCGATCGACATCACGAACCCGACGCCGGCGGACCTCGCCGACCCCGTGTTCGCGTACCAGGCGGGCGTGGCGCAGGTCGTGAACAACGGCCACAGCATCCAGGCGAACGCCGCGGCGGGCGGCACGATGAGCGTCGATGGCGTCGCGTACCAGCTGGCCCAGGTCCACTTCCACGCCCCCAGCGAGCACACGCTCGATGGCACCAGGACACCCGTCGAGGTCCACTTCGTCCACAGGGCAGCCGACGGCCGGATCGCGGTGGTCGCCGTCTTCCTCGTCCAGGGCGACACGACGAACGCGGCCTGGGACCCGTACGTCAAGGCC
>CAIYQJ010000250.1 GCA_903928275.1 uncultured Chloroflexota bacterium | reverse complement strand
TGGCTCGTGCGGCCGTCGGTCGCGTCCGACGCCGCCTGCCGCCACGAGGATGTTCAGGGGCTGTGCCCTGGCGGCAGGAATGTGCTCGGCGACCGCGTCTTGACTACTACGCCGGGGGCGTAGATGATTCCCCGATGAGACGGACCGTCGATCCTCGAGCCGCGCGGACTCTCGTGGCACTCCACCGCGTGCCCGGCGGCCTGCGGCTGTCGGACCTCGCCGCCGTCAGCGGGATCGGGCTCTCGAGCGCCCAGCGGGTCGTCGGCCCGCTCGAACGGGACGGCTGGGTCGTCCGAGACCCCGGCTACAGACCGAAGTACAGGATCGCTCCCGATGCACCAGGCGCTGCGATTGATGAGGTCGCCCGGTGGCAACTCTCGCTTGCCGAGCTCGAGGGCGTCCTCGCGTTCCTTGAACAGAGGGCCGCGGCCCCGGTCCTTGCGGGTCCCGCGCCCCACGCCGCGATCGGCATACCGGATGTCGTCCGGGCGGCGCGCCGGCGACTGCTCGGCCTCCTGTCGAAGCGGGCTGGCCCGGGTGCCGGGAGCGACCTCCCGCGCCTGGCATCGGGAGATCGTGCCTTGATGGCGTGGTGGGCGGAGGCGGACTCGGCCTTGCGCGAAGTGCCGCATGCGGCGATCGGCGCTGTCGCAGCCAACCGGTTCATGCCTGCACGCGCGACAGACGACCTTGACATGGCGGTTCGCCTCGCCGACCTGGTGGAGTCGGAGGCCGCGCTGCAGCGGGCGGGCTGGACGCCGACCGCCGCTCTCGAGCTGCACGGTGGTCTCGCCGGCAAGGCGTGGATCGATCCCACCGGCCACGAGCTGGACCTGATCGGGCTTCCGGGGGCCTGGGGAGAGGCGGCGATCTCCACCGCGAGCTTCGATCCGGGATCGCGCATGCCCACCGTCACGCTCCCGTACGCCGTGCTGACGAAGATGATCTCCAGCCGCGCCCAGGACGTCGCGGACATCAGTCGCATGTTGGGCCCCCTGACCGACGAGGACATCGCTCCGGTCCTCCGCGTCATGAATGAGCACATGGCGGCAGACGACCTCGAGGACCTCGAGCAGATCATCGCCCTGGGGCGACTGGAAGCCGACAGGGGCGAGGCGGCGCGCACGCACCTGTAGCCCAGGTCCGGGCCCGCGGAGCGGCCGAGATGGCGGGCGCCCATCCGTCGACCGTGGTCGACTACATCGTGTCGGGCCGCCTGTACCCCGTGAGGCTGTCGGAACGCACGGTCCGCATCCCGGTGCGGGCGGTCGTCGACCTGCGCGAGCCCGAGCTCCTGGCGCCACCCGTGGTCATCGACGACCCGAACGCGGCGAACGTGACCGCGCTGCTCGATGCGGTCCCCGGCGTCTTCGGGCGCGCGCAAGAGGGGCTGCTGGATGTGCAGGCAGGTCGAGTCGTTCGCCTGGAGGACCTGTGATCCGATGGCGACCGTCGTCCTCGCACATGCGGCGCGCGCGGACCGCTCGTGCCGCCACATCGCAGCGGTGAGCCACCGGCGCCAAATCGCGAGACGGGTGACGGAGCGGCCGCGTTAGGCTTCGTCCATGACGCCCGCCGAGTTCGCCGCGAAGTGGCGCGACAGCACCGCGAAGGAGAGCGCGGCGGCGCAGGAGCACTTCATCGACCTCTGCCGGATGCTCGGCACGCCCACGCCCAACGAGGCGGACCCCACGGGCGACTGGTACGCGTTCGAGAAGGGCGCCGGCAAGGCGGCCGGCGGCGACGGCTTCGCCGACGTGTGGAAGCGCCGCCACTTCGCCTGGGAGTACAAGGGCAAGACGAAGGACCTCGGCGCCGCGTACCTCCAGCTCCTCAACTACAGCTCGGCGTTGGAGAACCCGCCGATCCTCGTCGTCTGCGACCTCGACCGCTTCGAGGTCCGGACCAACTTCACGAACACGCCGACCAAGCTGTACGCGTTCACTCTGGCGGACCTCGCGGCCGACCCGTCCGAGCCGGTGCGGATCCTCCGAGCGCTGATGACCGACCCCGAGGAGCTCCGACCACGCGAGGCGGCCGACGAGCTGACCGGCAAGGCGGCGTCGCACTTCGCGGAGCTGGCGATCGGCCTGCGGGCGCGGGGCGAGGACCCGCAGCGCGTCGCGCACTTCCTCGACAAGCTCCTCTTCTGCCTGTACGCGGAGGATGCAGGCGTCCTGCCCAAGGGTCTGCTGTCGCGACTGGCGGAGGCGACACGGCAGGACCCGCCGGCGTTCGCAGCCCAGCTCGGCAGCCTCTTCGGCACGATGGCCGGCGCGGGCGGCTTCTTCGGCGTGGATCGGATCGACTGGTTCGACGGCGGCCTCTTCGCCGACAGCGACGTGCTCACGATGTCCCGCGACGAGATCGCCGCGCTCCTGCAGGTTGGCCGCCTGGACTGGAGCCTCATCGAGCCGGCGATCTTCGGGACGCTCTTCGAGCGCGGCCTCGATCCCGGCAAGCGGTCGCAGCTCGGCGCCCACTACACGGACCGCGGCTCGATCGAGCGGCTCGTGGAGCCCGTGGTCATGGACCCGCTCCGCCGGGAGTTCGCCGCATCGCAGATCGAGGTCGAGAAGCTGCTCGCGGCCGGCGGCCCGCGGGCACGGGAGAAGGCGCTCGCCGTCCACCATGCGTTCCTCGCGCGCCTCCGGGGCGTCCGGGTCCTGGACCCCGCGTGCGGCTCGGGCAACTTCCTCTTCGTCGCCCTGCGGAAGCTCAAGGACCTCGAATACGAGGCGATCGGGTGGGGGAGTCTGCGGTTCGCCATCCCGATGGAGTTCCCGCAGGTGGGCCCGGAGGCGGTCCTCGGCATCGAGATCAACCCCTACGCGGCGGAGCTCGCCCGCGTCTCGATCTGGATCGGCGAGATCCAGTGGATGCTCGCCCACAGCTTCGCGTACCGACGCGACCCGGTCCTGCGCCCGCTCGACCAGATCCGGACGGCCGACGCGCTCCTGGACCTGGCCGACCCGACCCACCCGACCGAAGCCGAATGGCCGGCGGCCGAGTTCATCGTCGGCAACCCGCCATTCCTGGGCGCCAAGCTCCTCCGGCGCGGGCTCGGAAGCGCCTACGTCGAGGCGCTGTACGCGGTCTACGGTGACCGCCTGCCGGGGATGAGCGACCTCTCCTCCTACTGGCACGAAAAGGCGCGCGCGCAGATCGCGGCCGGGAGAACGCGGCGAGCCGGTCTGCTCGCGACGCAGTCCATCCGCGGCGGGACGAACCGCCGGGTCCTCGAGCGGATCACCGAGTCGGGCGCGATCTTCTTCGCTTGGGCTGACGAGCCCTGGGTTCTCGACGGCGCTAACGTCCACGTCAGCTTCGTTGGCCAGGACGACGGATCCGAAACGTCGCGCACCCTCGACGGGCTCGCGGTGACGAAGATCAATGCCAATCTGACCGCGGGGGTCGACCTCACCCGCGCTCGGCGCCTACCCGAGAACGCGGTCATCGCGTTCATCGGCGATCAGCCGACCGGCCCGTTCGAGATCGAAGCCCATGAGGCCTCGTCAATGCTCGCCGCGCCAAACCCGGACGGCCGCGATAACGCGGACGTTGTGCGGCCGTACCTGAACGGCGCCGACATCGCCGGCCAGCGGCGGGGCAGTTGGATCATTGACTTCGGAGTCGACCGTTCCCGGGAGGACGCGGCGCTGTACGAAGCGCCGTTCGAGCGACTCCTGCGGGTCGCGAAGCCAATGCGAGAGCTGAGCGCGGTCGCCGACGCGCCCTGGTGGATCCATTGGCGGCCCCGCCCGGAGATGCGCCGGGCGGTCGCCGGGCTGTCGCGCTACCTGGCTACCCCGATGACCGCCAAGTACCGTCTCTTCGTCTGGGTCGCGCCCGAAGTGCTGCTCGACCACGCGGCCGTAGCCTTCGCTCGCGATGACGACTACACGTTCGGCGTCCTCCACTCCCGCGTCCACGAGCTGTGGGCACTCGCCATGGGCACGCAGCTCGAGACGCGCCCCCGCTACACCCCGACAACCGCCTTCGAGACGTTCCCGTTCCCGCGCCCCACGAACGCCCAGCGCGCCGCGATCGGTCTCGCCGCGGCTCGGCTCAACGAGCTGCGCGAGGGCTGGCTGAACCCGCCCAGCCTCTCGGACGCGGAGCTCGCGAAGCGCACCCTCACGAACCTGTACAACGCGCGCCCCACCTGGCTCGCGAACGCCCACGCCACGCTGGACGCCGCCGTCCTCGACGCCTACGGCTGGCCGGCGGACCTCGCGGACGCGGAGATCCTCGCGCGCCTCCTCGCCCTCAACCTGG
>CAIYQJ010000249.1 GCA_903928275.1 uncultured Chloroflexota bacterium | reverse complement strand
GGTTCACGTGCATGAGCCCGGGGACGAAGTCCTCTTCCTTCGCGTTCTCGTAGTAGTAGCGGCCCTGGACGAGGCTGCTCGCGCAGTTGCCCACGCCCACGATCGCGACGCGGATCTTCCGGTCCGTGCGCTTCGTCGTGTCTTCCATGCTCGCTTCAACCTCCGTGCGGTCGATCGCCGGTGCGTCGACCGTCGCTGCTCCGCGGCGACCGTTCCCGCGCTTCCCGTTCTTGCCGTTCGCTGCCATCGAGACGTGCTCTCCATGCTGGTGTCGACGCCGTGGTGGGCGTCGGGGGGGTCGGCCCGGGCTACCCGCCGGACTGGGCGTCCGCTGCGCGCTCCGCGGCGAGGGCCTGGGCCCGGATGCTCGCGACACGCTGGACGACGGTGATCGTGGCGAGGACGAAGATCCCGCCCACGCCGACGAGGAAGGGGAGCGAGCCGGCCGTCGCCAGGCCGGCGGTGGGATCTACCGAGCTCCACGCCGGCAGCCCGCCGAGGAGCCCGGTGAGGATGAGGGCGATCGCGAGGACGACGAGGCGGACCTCGCGGGGCGCGAAGCCCACGTTCGCGAGGCCGGACCCCGGCGCGAAGCCGAGGCCCTCCGCCCGTGCCCGGGCGTAGCTCACCATGAACGCGGACGAGAGCGCGAGGGCAGAGAGGACGGCGCCGAGGGCGTTCGATGCCGCGATGGCGCCCGCGATGATGCCGACCCACGTGATCGCCTCGCCCCAGCGATCGAACGTGGAATCGAAGAAGGCCCCGAGCTTCGACGACTTCCCGGTGGCGCGCGCGAGCGTGCCGTCGAACATGTCGAAGACGCCGCCGACGAAGACGACGATCCCCGCCACCGCCCAGAGCTGGAAGCCGGCGAGGACGGCCGCGACCGCCGTGATCGCGAACCCGAGCAGCGTGAGGCCGTTGGGCGTGAGGCCGAGGCGGCCGAAGAAGAGGGCGATGGGCTCGAACACGGCCTTGATGCGGCTGCGCTGCTCGGCGTTCGTGAGCCCGCCACCGGCCTGCCCGGTGGGCGTCGAGGATCCGGTCACGTCAGCACGCCCACGCGCAGCAGCGTGCGCTCCCGCGCGGCGAGCTCCTCGAACGCGCCGGAACGAAGCGCGACGAGGGTCTCGCGGCCGTTGCGGCTCGTCTCCACGAGGCCGGCGGCGCGAAGCCGGGAGACATGCCAGCTCACCAGCGGCTGCGACAGCCCCACGGTCTCCGTGAGGTCGCCGACCGAGCACGGGCCTTCGGCGAGGCGTCGGATCATCCGCAGCCGGTTCACGTCGGCGAGCGCCTTGTGCGCGTCGCGCAGGGCCCGCAGCTCCGTGGGCTGATCCACGACGGACGCGATCGTCCCGCGGATCCGGGCAGGACTGGCCAGGGGGACCTCCTTCACGTGCGACGCGACCGATCAAGGCCACTTCATATAAAGCGGAGTTGATGATACGGGGGCGTCACCTTGTCGTCAAGCGGTCCGGGTCTCTTCGGGCCCTCATCGGATCTGCCGCGCTGCACGGTGCGGACGACCGAGCTCGCCGCGGGCGGCGCTCGCGTGCGGCGCGCGGCCGCCGTTCGACTGCAGCCGGATACGCTCGATCGACGTCACGGGCAAGGGCCGGCGGTCACCGCGGAGCCTCCCCGATGCGACCAGGGTTCCCGCTCAGATACATCATCGGCACTAGCGCCACTAGCCTAATATCCTAGGTGTACGAGGACCGTGCGGCTACAGCCGCGCCACGGCATCCGCGTGCAGAGTGCCTTCGAGACCCGGCGCTCGTGCCTTCTGGGTGCGAACCGGGCCGCGATCGAGTGGAACGGCCGGCGGATCCGGCGGGCTGGTGGTCCGGCGCTCGACTCCGGCCACCGCGACGACGAG
>CAIYQJ010000248.1 GCA_903928275.1 uncultured Chloroflexota bacterium | reverse complement strand
TGACCGCCTTCACCGCATTGGCCACCGCAGGCCGCCCGATCACGCAGACCCGTCGCCGGGCCACGTGGATCGTCACCGACTCGATCACGCTGGCCTGGCGCAACATGCTGGCGGTCGTCCGGAACCCACAGCTCCTGGTCGTCGACACGATCACGCCGATCATGTTCGTGCTGCTGTTCGCCTTCGTCTTCGGCGGCGCGATCAACGTCCCAGGCGGTTCCTACATCACGTTCCTCATGCCCGGGATCTTCGTCCAGACCGTCGTCTTCGGCGGCACGAACACCGCCGTGGGGATCGCCGAGGACCTCCAGAAGGGCGTCATCGACCGGTTCCGATCGCTCCCGATGGCGCCGTCCGCGGTCCTCATCGGGCGCACGTTCGCCGACCTCCTCCGCAACATCTACGTCGTCGTGATCATGACGATCGTGGGCTTCGCGATCGGGTTCCGACCCACGTGCACGCCCGCGGAGTTCGTGCTCGCCCTCGCGCTCATCGCCCTGTTCGGGTACTCCATCAGCTGGCTCTCGGCGAACATCGGTCTCCGCGCCAAGACCGCGGCGGCGGCCCAGGGCGCGATCTTCATCCCGATCTTCCCGCTGACGTTCGTGTCGTCGGCGTTCGTGCCGGTGGCCACCATGCCGACGTGGCTCCAGCCGATCGCGGAGGCGAACCCGGTGACGGTCGTCGTCAACGCGACGCGCGGGCTGTTCCTCGGCGTCGCGGATGTCGGGATGGTCCTCTCCGCCGCCGCGTGGATCGTCGGCCTGGTAGCCGTGTTCGCGCCGCTCGCGATCCGCTCGTACCGCCGCAAGGGATAGCCGACCTGCCCGCGGGGGTGGCGCCCCGCGTCCGATCGGCACGATAGCCGGCGCCGGTCACCGATCTCCCGCGCCCGTGGGCCGAGCGGGAGCGGCCCGCGGCGGCTCTTCCCATAGGGCACGATCCACGCATGGCCATCGTCGACGCGCTCGCGAGCGTCCTCCCCGTCCTGCTCCTCGTCGGCCTGGGCGCCCTGCTCGCCCGGCGCGGGTTCCTCCGTCCGGGGACCGTCGAGGACATGCGATGGCTCGTCCTCTACGTCACGCTCCCCTCGTCCCTCTTCCTGACTTTCCTCCGCGTCTCCATCGAGCCGCGGCACCTCCTCGTCGTCGTCCCGGTCTTCGCCGCGTGCGTCGCGGTCCTCGTCCTCGGCCCGCTCATCGGCCGGGTCATCCGGATCCGGAGCGCGCTCCTCCCGTTCCTCCTCACCGGGTTCGAGGCGGGCATGATCGGGTACGCGATCTACGGCTCCGTCTACGGCGTCGACCAGCTCTACCGGTTCGCGATCGTGGACATCGGCCAGGTGACCTTCGTCTTCTTCGTCCTCGTCACCGCGCTGGGAAGGCTCGCGCCGGAGATGCGGCAGAGCCCGGGGCGGACGGCGTTGGGGTTCGTGCGCACCCCCGTGATCATCGCGATCGCCGCGGGGATCGCCGCCGGCGCGCTCGGGCTCGCGTCCGCCCTGGACGCGACCGCCCCCGGCGGGGCAGCGCTCACCACGCTCCGGTTCCTCTCGGCGATGACGACCCCGCTCATCACGCTCGTCATCGGCGCCACCACCCGCATCTCCGCGGGCGCGCTCGGCCTCCCGCTCCGGACGGTCGTCGCCCGGATGGCGATCTGGGTCGGGCTCGCCGTCGCCTTCGCCGCGTTCGCCGTGAACGTGCTCCGGCTCGACCCACTCTTCGCGGCAGCGATCTTCACGATGTCGGTGCTGCCGGCACCGTTCGTCATCCCGCTCTACATGCCCGACGGCTCGGCGGCCGAGGACCACGACTACGTCACGAGCGTCCTCTCCGTCGGGACGGTCGCGACCCTCATCGCCTTCCCATTCGTCGTCCTCGCATTCCCGGCCTGAGCACGACCTGCAGGGCGACGATCGACGCGAAGCGCGCGCGCGCCTCCGTCCAGTCGCCCGTGGGCTCGTACTCGCGCAGGGGGAACGACCGTGCGACGAGCGCGCGCGCCTCGGCCACGTCGGCGAGCTCGCCCGCCGCGATCGCCTGGACGGCGACGTTGCCGATGGCGGCCGCCTCCACGGGACCCGCCCGCACCGGCAGGCCGGTGGCCCCGGCGGTGAGGTGGCAGAGGAGACGGTTGTTCGACCCGCCACCGACCACCTGGATCGACGTCACGGGCCGTCCGCCGACCCGCTCCAGCTCGTCGATCGCGGCTGCATAGCGGAGGGCGAGGCTCTCGAGGATGACCCGGATGAGCGTCCCGGCGCCCTCCGGGACCGGCTGTCCCGTCTCCGCGCAGAACTCGCGGACCCGTCCGGGCACATCACCCGGGCGAAGGAACCGATCGTCGTCCGGGTCGATGAACGCGGTGGATGCGGGCGCTGCCTCCGCAAGGGCGACGATCGCCTCGTAGGACGGCGGGTCGTCCGCCGGCCAGAGGGCGCGTCGACTCTCCTGGACGAGCCAGAGCCCCACGACGTTGCGCAGGAGCCGCACGGTCCCACCGACGCCTCCCTCGTTCGTGAGGTTCGCCGCCAGCGCCGCCTCGGTGACGACCGGGCCGGGCACCTCGAGGCCGAGGAGCGACCACGTCCCCGAGCTGAGGAACGCGGTGGACGACTCGGCGAGAGGCGTGCCGACGACGGCGGACGCGGTGTCGTGGGATCCGGGCGTGACGACGCGCGTTCCGTCGAGGCCCGTCGCGGCCGCGAGGTCGCCGCGGACCGGGCCAAGGACCGTCCCCGGCGCGACGACGGGCGGGAGGATCCGGAGCGGGATGCCGAACCGCTCGACGAGCGGTCGAGCCCAGTCCCGCGCGACCGGGTCGAGGCACTGGCTCGTGCTCGCGAGCGTGTACTCGGCGACCGCGGTCCCTGCGAGGAAGTGGTGGAAGAGATCGGCCATCATGAGCAGCCGGTCCGCCTGCGCGAGGAGCGGGTCACCCGTGCGCGCCATCGCGTACAGCTGGAACAGCGTGTTGATCGGCATGAGCTGGATGCCCGTCGCCGCGTAGATCTCCGGGCGAGGGACGATCGCGAAGGCGTCGTCGAGGATCCCCTCGGTGCGAGCGTCGCGGTAGTGGACGGGGTTCGCGAGGAGGCGGCCGCGCGCATCGAGGAGCCCGAAGTCCACGCCCCACGTGTCGACCCCGACCGACGCGACCGGCCCGGCGGCAGCGACCTTGCGCAGGCCGTTCGTCACCTCGCCGAAGAGCCGGAGGAAGTCCCAGTGCAGGGTCCCGGCGAGGGCGACGGGCACGTTCGGGAACCGATGTGCGTCCTCGATGGCGAGGCGGTCCCCGTCGAACGTCCCGACCACCGCTCGCCCGCTCTCCGCCCCGAGGTCGAGCGCGACCATGCGCAGGGTCCCCTCAGACATGGCGCTCGCCTCGCTCCGTCCGTGTCCCGGGGCCACTCCGGCGCACCTCGCTACCCGGTCCCGCCACAACGACGTCGATCCCCGCTGACAGCGACGCGTCGACCGTCGCCGGCCTCTCGTGCACCTCGGCCCCGGTCGCATCCGAGCGCCCAGCCTCGAGGACGGCAGGGTCCCTCCGGATCGTCACGCCCGAGACGCCGAAGGGGACCGCGTGGTCCGCGGGATCCGCGGCCCGTTCCCTCCCGGAGATCGTGACGAGGCTCGCGACCTCCTGCCGGCGCTCGTGCCAGAAGACCGTCTCCGCCGCCGTGCCCGTGGGCGCAGTCATCGCCCGTCACCTCCGGTCCACCGCGACGCAGGGACTTCACCTGGTTGCGGTCCCTTGCACGTTCGGGCCGCTGCGGCGCGCTGTCAAGTCGCGGATCCGGCACATCTCGTCGGCCAGTGAAAGTGTCCGAAGCGACTTGACAAGCGTCCAGCACGCGCTACCATCCGGGATGTTATCGATAACGGAACCGGTAACATGGCGGGAGCCGGCCTCGGTCCGGATCAGGAGTCCCGCCGCCCACTTCCAGCTTGGGGGGACCCGATCCTCATCGCCTGAGGGAGTGTCCGTCATGGCTGATCTCCTGGTGGAGATGACCGGCATCACGAAGAGCTTCCCGGGTGTGCGCGCCCTGGAGGATGCCCGGTTCGACCTCCGCCCCGGCGAGGTCCACGCCCTCGTCGGCGAGAACGGCGCCGGCAAGTCCACCCTGATGAAGATCCTCGCCGGCATCTACCGCCGCGATGCGGGGACGATCCGTGCCAAGGGCCAGGAGGTCGAGATCGTCTCGCCCAGGGCCGCGCAGGACATGGGCATCAGCATCATCCACCAGGAGCTGAACCTCATGGGCCACCTGACGGTGGCCCAGAACGTCTTCATCGGACGGGAGCCGCGCCGCGGCGTCCTGCTGGACGACAGGACGCTCAACCGCAAGGCCGCCGAGCTGTTCGAGCAGCTCCACATCCGGCTCGACCCCAGGGCCCGCGTCTCCAAGCTCGCCGTCGCCCAGCAGCAGATGGTCGAGATCGCCAAGGCGCTCTCGTACAACTCGGACGTCCTGATCATGGACGAGCCCACGGCGGCCCTCACCGACGGGGAGATCGCCGAGCTGTTCGGCATCATCCGCCACCTTCGCGAGCTGGGGCACGGCATCGTCCACATCTCGCACCGGCTGGAGGAGCTCAAGCAGATCTCCGACCGCGTGACGGTGATGCGCGACGCGCGGTACATCGAGACGGTCCTGACTGCCGAGGCGACGATCGGGCAGATCATCAGCATGATGGTCGGCCGGACGATCTTCGAGGCGACGCCCGAGCTGCCCGAGACGGTCGACCCGACCATCGTGCTCGACGTGAGCGGCCTGAACCGCGGCCGCCAGGTGCGCGACGTCAGCTTCCAGCTGCATCGCGGCGAGATCCTCGGCGTCGCGGGTCTCGTCGGGGCCGGCCGCACCGAGGTCATGCGCTCCATCTTCGCCGCCGACCGACCGGAGTCCGGGACGATCACGATCAACGGGCAGCCGGCCACGATCCACGCGCCGAGCGACGCGGTTCGATACGGGATCGCCTACCTGTCCGAGGACCGCAAGCGGTACGGGCTGGCCCTGGGCATGGACGTCGAGATCAACACCGTGCTCGCCTCGCTCAGGCGGTTCACGAGCAGGTTCGGCTGGATCAGGACCGGTGCGACGCGGAAGCAGGCCCTGGAGCAGGTCACGTCACTCGCGATCAAGACGCCCGGGATCACCCAGCAGGTGAAGAACCTCTCCGGCGGCAACCAGCAGAAGGTGGTCATGGCCAAGTGGCTGACCGCCGACACCGACATCCTCATCTTCGACGAACCCACGCGAGGCATCGACGTGGGCGCCAAGAGCGAGATCTACCGGCTCCTCAACGACCTCGCCAGGCAGGGCAAGTCGATCATCATGATCTCCTCGGAGCTGCCCGAGATCCTCCGGATGAGCCACCGCATCCTCGTCATGTGCGAAGGCCGCATCACCGGCGAGCTCTCGTCCGCCGAGGCGACCCAGGAAGCCATCATGACCCTGGCCACCCAGCGCGAATCGGTGGCCGTCGCGTGAGCTCCACCATGCCAACCGGTCAGCCACGAGGCAGCGAACCGATGCAAACGGCACCCGCGCCGGCGCGCTCGCGCGCCCAGTCGCTCCTGACGGGCGAATCGATCCAGCGCCTGCTGGCCCTGGGCGCCCTCGTCATCCTCCTCGTGTTCTTCTCGCTCGTCGTCCCCCATTTCGCGAGCACTGCCAACTACATCGACATCCTGACGGCCACGGCCGTCAACGGCGTGCTCGCGACCGGCGTGACGTTCGTGATCATCACCGGGGGCATCGACCTGTCCCTCGGCACCGCGATGACGTTCTGCTCGGTCGTCGCGGGGATCGTGTCCGTGAACCTGGGGCTGCCGCTCCCGTTGGGCATCCTTGCCGCCCTCGCGGCGGGCGCACTGGTCGGGCTCATCAACGGCACGCTGATCGCCAAGATGAAGCTGCCGCCGTTCATCGCCACCCTGGGCATGCTGTACGTGACGCTGGGCATGGCCCAGGTGCTGTCGGACGTCCATCCGATCTACTTCGAGCAGACCCAGCCCGCGTTCCAGCAGATCCTCATGGGCAAGGCCATCCTCGGCATCCCCAACATCGTGTGGGTGATGTTCGGGGCCGCCACCGTCGCCTGGATCCTCCTCAACAGGACGATCCTGGGCCGGTACACCTTCGCCCTCGGCTCCAACGAGGAGGCGACCCGGCTCTCCGGCGTCAACACCGATCGCTGGAAGATCATCGTTTACATCGTCGACGGCCTGTTCGTCGGCCTGGCCGGGATCGTCATCGCCTCGCGCATGAACTCCGCCCAGCCGGGTCTCGGCATGGGCTACGAGCTCGATGCGATCGCAGCGGCTGTCATCGGCGGCAACTCCCTCTCCGGTGGCGAGGGGAGCGTTGTCGGCACGATCATCGGCGCGTTCCTCATCAGCACGCTGCGCATCGGCCTGTCGGTGGCCGGAGTCCCCGACCAGTGGAAGTCGGTGATCACGGGCCTCGTGGTCATCGGCGCCGTCTACCTCGACATCATTCGCCGGCGCAGCCGCGCCTGAGGGTTCGCTGGCCCCTCACCACGCTTCGGCCCCAATCTCGGCCGCGCAGCGGCCGGAACAGGGAACGGGATCCAGGAAGGAACAAGGAGGAGCACATGAAGTTCACGCGCGTTGGCAGCCTCGCGGCTGTCTCGATGTCCCTGATGCTGGTGGCCAGCGCCTGCTCGAGCGCCGCGACGCCGGCCCCGGCCGCCTCGCAGGCGCCCGCGGCCTCGCAGGCGGCAGCGGCCTCGTCGGGCGCGGGCGCGGGCGCGGCCTCGGCCTACACTCCGCCCACGGACGCCGGAGCGGCCAAGGGCAAGACGATCGCCATCGTCTCCAAGGGCGAGCAGCATCAGTTCTGGCAGGCGGTCAAGAAGGGCGCCCTGGACGAGGCCGCCAAGCTCGGCGTCACCGCCACCTACACCGGCCCGGCCACCGAGTCCGAGGTCGACAAGCAGCTCACGATGCTGCAGACGGCCCTCAGCAGCAACCCCGCAGCCATCTGCTTCGCCGCCCTCGACAGCAAGGCAGCGGGCGCCCTCCTGCAGCAGGCCAAGGACGCCAACATCCCCGTCATCGGCTTCGACTCCGGCGTCGACAGCACCATCCCGGTCACGACCGTGGCGACCGACAACATCGCCGCCGCCGGCCTGGAGGCCGACAAGCTCGCCGCCCTGATCGGCGACTCGGGCAAGGTCGCGGTCATCGTCCACGACCAGACCAGCCAGACCGGCCAGACGCGGCGCGACGGCTTCGTCAACGAGATGAAGGCCAAGCACCCGAACGTCCAGATCGTCGACATCCAGTACGGCGCGGGCGACCCGGTGAAGTCCGCCGACATCGCCAAGGCGATCATGACCGCCAACCCCGACCTCAAGGGCTTCTTCGGCGCCAACGAGGGCTCGATCAAGGGCATCCTCAACGCGCTCAAGGAGACCGGCAACGAAGGCAAGATCATGGCCGTCGGCTATGACTCCGGCCAGCAGCAGATCGACGCCATCACCAGCGGGGTCGAGGCGGGCGCGATCACCCAGAACCCGGTCGGCATCGGCGCGAAGTGCGTCGACGCGGCGATCGACGCGGTCAACGCCAAGACCCTGCCGAAGACCATCGACACCGGCTTCTACTGGTACGACAAGACCAACATCAACGACCCCCAGGTCCAGGCGGTCCTCTACAAGTAGCTGGCTGCTTCACCCAGCAGGTCCAGGGGGGCTGCCCGGCCGACGGGCAGCCCCCGCACTTTCGTCACACCACCGGCGCAAGGGTCCGGACATCCATCCGATGAACACGATCAGCGACGTCGCACAGCGCGCCGGAGTCTCGACGA
Source organism: uncultured Chloroflexota bacterium (assembly GCA_903928275.1). GTDB lineage: Bacteria > Chloroflexota > Limnocylindria > Limnocylindrales > CSP1-4 > CAIYQJ01. The sequence goes on along the minus strand of CAIYQJ010000248.1, from coordinate 5,167 downwards.
TGACGGTCTCCCGGGTGCTCAACAGCTCCGGGTACGTCAGTGCCGCGACGCGGCAGAGGGTCGAGCAGGCGATCGCCGACCTCAGCTATGTCCCGAACGCCCTCGCGCGCCAGCTCCGCTCAAAGCGGACGAAGGCCCTCGCGCTCGTCGTCTCTGACATCTCCAACCCGTTCTTCACCACGATCGCGCGCGGCGTCGGGGACGCCGCCGGCCCGCGCGGCTTCACCGTCATGTACGGCAACACCGACGAGTCCGAGGAGGAGGAGGCGAAGTACCTGCGGGTGCTCGTCGAGCGCCAGGTGGACGGCGTCCTCCTCGTCCCCGCCCGCAGCTCGGCCGAGTCGCTCCGGCTGCTCCGGGCCCACCAGGTCCCCGTCGTCGTCATCGACCGGCGCCTGAAGACGCGGCACGTCGACTGCGTGCGTACCGACTCCGAGGCGGGCGCCTACGCGCTCACACAGCACCTCGTCGAGCTCGGCCACCGTCGGATCGCGGTGCTGAGCGGCAAGCGTGAGGTCTCGACGTCGCAGGACCGCGTCGCCGGCTGCGAGCGCGCGCTTCGGGAGGCCGGCCTGCGCCTCGACCTCGACCTGGTCCGGTTCGGCGGCTTCAACTTCGGCGCGCCCGACCAGGCCGACGGTCATCTCATGGCTCTCGAGGTCCTTGCGGCGCCGGAGGGCCCGCCCACCGCGATCTTCTGCGCGAACAACTTCATCGCCTTCGGGGCGATGCGCGCGCTGCGCGAGCAGGGCCTCGCCATCCCGGACGACGTCTCCGTCGTCGCGTTCGACGACCTGCCGGAGGGGTGGGTGAGCGAACCGTTCCTCACCGTCGCCTCGCAGCCCGCCTACGAGATCGGGCACCGCGCCGCCGAGATCCTGCTCGCCCGCATCGCCGACGGGTGCCACGAGCACGAGGACTGCGAGGACGTCGTCCTCCCGTTCGACCTGAAGGTCCGTCGCTCCAGCGGCCCGCCGCGGGCAGGTTCCGGAGCCACGGTCCGCACCGCGACCCGGTCCCGCCGGGGCTCCGCGCGCACCGTGGTTGCCGCCGGCTCACCCCGCGCCATGTCACCGCCGTTGCGCGCCGCGCGCCGCGGCGTCCCATCCCCGCCCGCCGCCCGGAGGAGAACCGATGCTCAAGACCCGCCTGCTCCATCCGCAGATCCTCCGGGCGCTCGGTGAGGCCGGGCACGGGGCCCAGGTGCTCATCGCCGACGGCAACTACCCCTTGTGCACCCGCTCGAACCCGGCCGCACACCACGTCTACCTGAACCTAGCGCCGGGCTTGCTCTCGGTCTCCGACGTGCTCGAGGTGATCGCGGACGCGATCCCGGTCGAGGCCGCGCACGTGATGGGCCCGGACGACGGATCCGAGCCGGCGATCTACGCGGACTTCCGCAGACTGCTGCCCGGCACGCCGCTCCAGCGGTTGGAGCGGTTCGCCTTCTACGACAAGTCCCGCGGGCCGGACACCGCGCTCGCGATCTCGACGGGTGAGCAGCGCATCTACGCGAACATCCTCCTGACGATCGGCGTGGTGATGCCCGACTGACCCCGGAACCCCGACACGAGACCCCCCAGGCCGCGCGCAGCATGCGCGGCGCCCGGCAGGACGAGAGGTACGACATGAGCGAGGTCAACGCGAGCGGCCGTTTCGTGGGCGACTGGCCGAAGGTCGGGATCCGCCCGGCGGTGGACGGCCGGATGCACGGCGTGCGGGAGTCGCTCGAGGAACAGACCCGGAACATGGCGCTGCGGACCGCGGCGCTCATCTCCGGGAGCCTCCGCTATCCCGACGGCTCCCCGGTCGAATGCGTCGTCCCGGACCACACCATCGGCGGCGTCTACGAGGCGGCGAAGGTCGCCGAGCTCTTCCGCAAGGAGGGCGTGGGCGTCTCCATCACGATCACGCCGTGCTGGTGCTACGGCTCCGAGACGATGGACATGGACCCGCTCACGCCCAAGGCCGTGTGGGGCTTCAATGGCACGGAGCGGCCGGGTGCGGTCTACCTCGCGGCCGTCCTCGCGGCCCATACCCAGAAGGGCCTGCCGGCCTTCGGCATCTACGGCCGCGACGTCCAGGACGCGGGCGACGGGACGATCCCGGCCGACGTCCAGGCGAAGATCCTGCGTTTCGCGCGGGCCGGGATGGCCGCCGCGATCCTCCGCGGCAAGTCCTACCTCTCGCTCGGCGGCGTCTCGATGGGGATCGCCGGGTCGATCGTGGACCAGCCGTTCTTCGAGAAGTACCTCGGCATGCGCGTCGAGTGCGTGGACATGTCCGAGATCCACCGCCGGCTGGAGGAGCGGATCTACGACCCGGTCGAATACGACAGGGCGCTCGCCTGGACGAGGGCCAACTGCCGCGAGGGCGCCGATCGGAACACGCCGGACAAGGCGAAGAGCCGGCAGGAGCTCGACGGCGACTGGGAGACGGTCGTCAGGATGGCGCTCATCACGCGCGACCTCCTGGTCGGCAACCCGCGGCTCGCCGAGCTCGGCCACGCCGAGGAGGCGATGGGCCGCAACGCGATCCTCGGCGGCTTCCAGGGCCAGCGCGCGTGGACCGACCACTCGCCCAACGGCGACTTCATGGAGGCGATCCTCAACTCGTCGTTCGACTGGAACGGGATCCGGGCGCCGCACATCTTCGCGACGGAGAACGACAGCCTCAACGGCGCGACGATGCTCCTCGCCTACCTCCTGACGAACCGTGCGCAGATCTTCGCCGACGTCCGGACGTACTGGAGCCCCGACGCGGTCGAGCGGGTGACCGGCCACCGGCCCGACGGTCTCGCCGGTGACGGGTTCATCCACCTGATCAACTCGGGCGCGGCGACGCTCGACGCGACCGGCGCGATGACCGACGCGAACGGCCGACCCGCGATGAAGCCCTTCTGGGAGATCAGCGAGGCGGACGTCGATGCAGCCATCGCGGCGACCACGTGGTACCCGGCCAACCGGGGCTACTTCCGTGGCGGCGGCTACTCGTCGCAGTTCGTCAGCCGCGGCGGGATGCCCGTGACCATGGCCCGCCTCAATCTCGTGGCGGGCGCCGGGCCGGTCCTCCAGATCGCGGAGGGCTGGACGGTCGAGCTCCCGCCGGAGGTCCATCGCATCCTCGACGAGCGCACGGATCCCACCTGGCCGACCCACTGGTTCGTGCCGCGGACGACCGGGGTCGGGCCGTTCCGCGACGTCTACACCGTCATGGCGAACTGGGCCGCGAACCACGGGGCGATCAGCTACGGCCACATCGGGGCCGACCTCATCAGCCTCGCCTCGATCCTGCGGATCCCGGTCCACATGCACAACGTCTCCGAGGAGGACATCTTCCGGCCGAGCGCATGGGCGAACCTGGGCACGGCCGATCTCGAGGGTGCGGACTTCCGCGCCTGCGCCAACTTCGGCCCCCTCTACGGGCGCCGCTGAGGCGTCCGACCCGCGGCTGGCCGGGGCGCTCCGGCCAGCCGCTCTCCCGCTCCCGGCACCATGCCGGGGGCGGTCATCGACGACGCGTGAGGGATGACGGTGGACGACCTGCTTCTCGGCGTGGACATCGGCACTGCAAGCTCGAAGGGCGTGCTCGCGCGGCCTGACGGCACGATCGTCGCGTCGGCGCAGCGACCGCACCCACTCTCGCTCCCGCGGCCGGGCTGGGCCGAGCACGACGGCGAGGCCGTCTGGTGGGCCGACTTCGTCTCGATCGCCCGCGAGCTCGCGGGGCTCGGGGAGGGCCGCATCGCCGCCGTCGGGGTGAGCGGGATCGGGCCGGCCGTCCTGCCCGTCGATGGGGCGGGCCGCGCGCTCCGACCGGCGATCCTGTACGGGATCGACACCAGGGCGATGGCCGAGGTCGAGGAGCAGACCGCGCGCTTCGGGGCGGACGAGATCCTCGCCCGCGGGGGCACGGCCCTGACGTCGCAGGCAGCCGGCCCCAAGCTCGCGTGGATCCGCCGCAACGAGCCCGACGTGTGGAGTCGGACGCGGCGCTTCCACATGGCGAACTCGCTGGTCATCGAGCGGCTCACGGGCGAGTACGTCCTGGACCACCACTCGGCGAGCCAGTGCGACCCGCTGTATGACATGCGCGCCGCGGCGTGGGCGACCGACTGGGCGGACGAGGTCGTGCCGGGGCTCGCGCTCCCGCGGCTCGCCTGGTCCGACGAGGTGGTCGGCCGGGTCACGGTGGCCGGCGCCGCCGAGACCGGGATCCCCGAGGGGGTCCCGATCGTCGCGGGGACCATCGATGCCTGGGCGGAGGCCCTGAGCGCCGGGGTCCGCGACCCGGGCGACACGATGCTCATGTACGGGACGACGATGTTCATCGTCGAGATCGCGGAAGCGTTCCGGCCCGAGGCGAGCCTCTGGAGCACGCAGGGCGTCTTCGAGGGGACCGTGACGTACGCCGCCGGGCTCTCCACCTCGGGCGGGCTCACGGTCTGGCTGCGCGACATCGTCGGCCGCGAGTTCGCCGACCTCATCGACGAGGCGGCCGCGACCCCGGCAGGCGCCGCCGGCCTCGTGGTCCTCCCCTATTTCGGCGTCGCCCGCTCGCCGATCTTCGACCCGCATGCGCGCGGCGCGATCCTCGGGCTCACGCTGGCGCACGGGCGCGGGCACCTGTTCCGCGCACTCCTCGAGGGCTCCGCCTGCGATGTGCGCCACAACCTCGAGGTCATGGCGGCGGCCGGCGCGGCGCCGGCAAGGCTCACCGCGGTCGGCGGCGGCACGAAGAGCGGGCTGTGGACCCGGGTCGTCTCCGACGTCACGGGCCTCCCGCAGACGATCCCGGTGGTCACGATCGGCGCGAGCTACGGAGACGCGCTCATGGCCGGGCGCGGCGCGGGACTCGTGTCCCCGGGCGCACGGTGGAACGCGCCGGCCGACCAGCTTGAGCCGGACCCCGGCACCGCGGCGACGTACGACGCGCTCTACAGGGTCTACCGCGACCTCTACCCTGCCACCCGCGACGCGGCCCATGCGCTGGCGCGCGTCCAGGAGGCGACGGCGGCCGCCGACGCCGGGTAGGACGCAGGGCCGGGCCGACCGGCGAGCGGCAGGACTGAGGCGCGGGTCGGTAGTCGCGGCCCCGGGTCGGTGGGCGCGGCCCCGGGTCGGTGGACGCCGCACCACCGGCGGCTGCGCGCGCCGGCAGCGGGCCC
>CAIYQJ010000247.1 GCA_903928275.1 uncultured Chloroflexota bacterium | reverse complement strand
GGTTCACGTGCATGAGCCCGGGGACGAAGTCCTCTTCCTTCGCGTTCTCGTAGTAGTAGCGGCCCTGGACGAGGCTGCTCGCGCAGTTGCCCACGCCCACGATCGCGACGCGGATCTTCCGGTCCGTGCGCTTCGTCGTGTTCACGCTCTCTTGTTCCACGATCGTCTCACCCTCTGCTGTGGATGGGCATGGTCCCGCCGTGGCGTGGTCTCGGACCGCGGCTGCGCTCCCTCCGCGGCTGCGCTCCCTCCGCGGCTGCACTCGCTCCGCCGCTCGGGGGACCGCCAGGGGCGTCTCCGCTCACGAGTGCCGCGGCGGTCGCCAGGCGACGATCGAGCGCACCCTGGCTCGGTCCGGGGAATCGACGTCGCCCCATCGACGCGACATCTGCATAAACCTTTATATAAAGTCGCGCTTATGCTAATTTCCCGATCGGGCAGTGTCAAGCATCGGCCGGCGACAGCATCGGCCGGCGACAGCATCGGCCGGCGACGGCGTCGTAGGCCGATCCCGTGACGTCGGCCAGACGAGATGACGTCGCGACCGGTCGCTGCAGATCAGATCCGTTCGGTGACGACGTCGAAGGCGCGCGCGACCGCGCGCATCTCGTCGTCGGTCAGGCGCTCGGCGCGGCCGCCGGCCACGATGTCCATGTACTCGTACACGGCGGCCGTCTCCGCGTACTCGATGCGGTCCGCCGCCCTCGTGACCGAGCGATCCGAGCGTGCCACCACCCCGTGCTTGCTCCAGACGACGACCCGATGGGCGCGCATGCTGGCGGCCGTGGCGGCCATGAGCGCGTCGGAGCTCGGCACCTCGAAGGGCAGCACGCCGATCCCGCTCGGCAGGTTGAGGATCGTCTCGGGCTCCCATCGGAGCAGCCGTCGGTTGAAGTACGCCTCGTCCCCGTACGCCGGCACGTGGCTCAGGTAGGTGAGATGGCGAGGCTGGGCATGGATGACCGCGTGGAAGTTCGTCCCCGTCCGGCCCACGAGGTCGTCGTGGACCGCCAGGTGCGAGTTCCATTCGCTCGTGACGCGCTCGAACAGGCGCCGGGATGACGTGTGCAGCGTCCCGGAGCGCCCGCCCGCCGCGATCGAGACGACGGCGAGAGCGGACTCCGGATCGGCGCGGATGTCGCGCAGTCGGCGCCCCGATCCGGTGACGACGACGACGCCGCCGGCCAGGGCCGGTGCCGCCACGGGAAGGGTCAGGGGCTCGCTGAGAGGGAATCGACGACCGAAGTCGATCGGCCATCCGACGTAGATCGAGATGTTGCCGGCCGCCCCCTCGCCGGCCTCGATCTCCGCCATCCGCCGACCCCCCTCGCCGATCGACGCGAGGAGCTCATCGAGCTCGGGATACGGCTCGGGGATGCTCATGGTCAACCTCGTACGTGTCTCGTCTGGTCTGGTCGCCTGCGCGGCGCCGACCCGGGGGAGTGATGCCGTGGCGTCGGTCCGGGCGGATCAACCCCAGCCCGCCGCCGTGCCGCCCGCCCGTGCCACGGCGCGCTCCTGGGCCTCGCCCGATTCGAGGTACGCGCGGTACGGGTCCGCGGGGAGGCCGTGCGCGACCCGGAGCTCGGCGAGCAACGGCCGGACGTCGGTCGAGAACGCGCCCGCGAGCTGCTGGTTCGCCTCGAGGACGTCGCCCGCGGCCTGGGCGGCGAGGAGCGCCTCGCGATCGACCAGGAGCGCCTTCGCGATCGTCTCCTGGAGGTTCATGACCGAGCGGATCATGGCGGGGAGCTTCGGCTCGATGTTGTGGCACTGGTCGAGCATGTAGACGACCTCGTTCGCGCAGCGCTGGGCGACCGGGTCGGCCTCGTCGCGCATCGCGTTCACGAGCTCGTGCGCGATCCGGAAGAGCTGGTACGGATCGATGGAGCCGACCATGAGGTCGTCGTCACCGTACTTCTTGTCGTTGAGGTCGAAGCTCGCCAGACGACCCTCCGCGAGGAGGAGCGCGACGATCTGCTCGATGTTCACGCCCATCGCGTGGTGGCCGGTATCGACGCAGACGCCTGCCCGATCACCGACCGTCCGGCACACGTTGAGCGACTGGCCCCAGTCCTGGACGTCGGTCGAGTAGAGCGCGGGCTCATAGAGCTTGTACTCGAGATAGAGGCGGACACCCTCCGGCAGATGGCCGTACGCCTCGCCCAGGCCGGCGACGAGTCGTCGGTGGCGCCAGCGCAGGTCGTCCTGCCCCGGGTAGTTCGTCCCGTCGCCGAGCCAGACCTTCACCGCGTTCGCGCCCGTGGCGGCCGCGATCTCGCAGCACCCGACGATCGCCTCGACCGCCTTCGCCCGGACGGCCGGGTCGGGATTGCACAGCGACCCGAGCATGTAGTCCGCGTCCTGGAAGGTGTTGCTGTTGATCCCGCCGATGCGGAGGCCGCGCTCGGCCACGTAGGCGCGGAGCTCGGCGTAGTCGTCGACCGCGTCCCAGGGGATGTGCAGCGAGACCGCGTCCGCCACGCCCGTGTACCGGTTCACCGTCGCCGCGTCGTCGACCTTCTCGAAGACCGTCCGCGGGACACCGGGCTGCGGGAAGACACGGAAGCGGGTGCCCGTGTTCACGAAGCCCCACGAGGGGATCTCGATGCGGAGGCCGGTGACGGCCCACTCGATGCGCTCGATCGCGAGGGCGGACGTGGGGCGGGCGACTGCAGCGATGGTGGCCACGGCGATCTCCTCCGGTTCAGGGCTCGGGTGGGGACGTGGGCGCGCGATGCGCGAGCGCCGCGAACCGCGCCCTCGCCTCCGCCCAGTCTCCCGAGGGTTCGTAGTGCGTGAGCCGGAACGACTGCGCGACGAGCTGGCGGGCCTCGCTGATGGACGCGAGCTCGCCGGCGACGATCGCCTGGACCGCGAGATTCCCCGCCGCGGTCGCCTCGACCGGTCCGGCGGTCACGGGCAGGCCCGTCGCGCAGGCCGTCAGGTGGCAGAGGAGTCGGTTGTTCGCGCCGCCTCCGACGACGTGCAGGCGGCCGATCGCTCGTCCCGATGCCGATGCGATCTGGTCGATGGCCTCGGCGTAGCGCAGCGCAAGGCTCTCGAGGATCACCCGCACGAGGGTCCCCGTCTCGGTCGGGACCACCTGCCCGGTCTCCGCGCAGTAGGCCCGGATCCGGGACGGCAGGTCGCCGGGGCGCGAGAAGCGGTCGTCGTCCGGGTCGATGAAGGCGGTGAAGGCAGGGGCTGCCTCGGCCAGGCCGGCGAGCGCGTCGTAGCTCGGCGCATCGCCGCGCGGCCAGATCGCCCGCCTGCTCTCCTGGAGGAGCCACAGCCCGGCCACGTTCTTCAGCAGGCGGATCGTCCCGGCGGCCCCGCCCTCGTTGGTCAGGTTGGCGGCGAGCGCGCGTTCGGACAGGACGGGAGCGGCGATCTCGACGCCGATGAGCGACCAGGTGCCGCTGCTCAGGAACGCGGCATCCGGCGTGAGGAGCGGCGTCCCCACGACAGCCGACGCCGTGTCATGGGTCGCCGGGGCGATCACGCGGGTTCCCGCGAGGCCCGGCGCGTCGGCGAACTCCGGGCGGAGCCCCCCGAGCACGGTGCCGGCGTCGACGATCTCGGGGAGCAGGTCCGTGGGGATCGCGAGGCGCTGGAGCATCGGCCGGGCCCAGTCCCGTGACCGGGCGTCCAGACACTGCGTCGTGGACGCGTTCGTGTACTCGCCGACCGCGGCCCCGGACAGGAAGTAGCCGAACAGGTCCGGGACGAGCAGGAGGCGCTGCGCGGCGCGAAGAGACGGGTCGTCCGCCCGCGCCAGCGCCATGAGCTGGTAGAGCGTGTTGATGCGCATGAACTGGATGCCCGTGACGCCATAGATCTCGGACCGCGGGACGACGGCGAGGGCCCCTTCCTCGATCCCGTCGGTGCGGGGATCCCGGTAGTGGACCGGGTTGGCGACGAGATTGCCGCGTGCGTCGAGAAGCCCGAAGTCGACGCCCCACGTGTCGACGCCGACCGAGTCGACGGCCCCCGCGGCCCCGGCGCGACGGAGTCCCTGGACCACGTCGCCGAAGAGGCGCAGGAAGTCCCAGTAGAGCGTCCCGCCGAGGGACACGGGTAGGTTCGGGAACCGGTGTGCCTCGTCGATCGTCAAGCGGGTCCCGTCGAAGCCGCCGACGAGGACGCGGCCGGTCTCGGCCCCGAGATCGACGGCCGCGATCCGCAGTCGGGCGTCAGTCAAGGCGGAACACCTCGACGAGCCGGCGGTGGAAGCCGGTGGCCGGATCCGTGCACGGGTCGATGAGCCCCGCCATCTCGGCCTGCCACCGCGCGTTGACCTCGGACGCATCCATCAGGGCGCGGAAGCGGTCGAAGTCATCGACCTTGAACACCCCGAACAGGTCGTCGTCGCGCTGGAAGATCGAGTAGTCGTGACAGCCGGCAGCCCGCAGCGCGTCGAGCATCCCGGGCCAGACGGCCGCGTGACGTCGGCGGTACTCGTCGGCGGTCCCTGGAAGCAGCCTCATCGCGAAGGCGATGCGCTCCATCGGCTCCTCCTGAGACGCATCCGGCCTCGGCGCGTCGCCGAGGCCGGATGCGGTTCGAGTGGCTAGAAGCCGAACTCGGCGACGTACTTGTCGATGTTGTCCTTGTTGAACACGAAGGGCGGCCCGAGGATGACGACGCTGTCCTTGCCGATCGTGTACGGCTGGTCGTTGTTGAGGCCCTTCACGGTGAAGGTCTCGCCTTCCTTGCCCGTGATCGTGCCGTTGACGAGGTCCTGGGCCACGGCGTACGCGAGGTAGCCGAGGTCGGTGACGTTCCAGAGAGCGAACTCGGGGGCCTGGCCGCCCTTGACGTATTCCGCCATGCCCTTGGGTGTCCCGAGGCCGGTCACGAAGACCTTGCCGGTCTTCCCAGCCTGCTTGACGACCTGCGCCGCGGCGACGATGCCGACGGTCGTCGGGGCGACGATGACCTTGAGGTTCGGGTGCGCCTGGAGCAGCGCCTGCGCCTGCTGCGTGCTGACCTGCGGGTCGTCATTGCCATAGACGACGCCGTCCCAGACGAGGCCCTTGTACTTCGGGTCCTTCATCGTCTCCTGCATCGCGGCGATCCAGGCGTTCTGGTTCGTCGCCGTCTGCGAGGCGGAGAGGACCGCGATCTCACCGGTGCAGCTGGGGGCAAGGTCGCACGCCATCTGGACGAGGCCCTTGCCGATGCCGGCGGTGTCGGCCTGGTTGACGAAGACGTTGTACGCGCCGACGGCGGGGCTGGAGTCATAGCCGACGACCTTGATGCCCGCTCCCATCGCCGCCTGGAGCGCCGGAGCGACGGCCGTGGCGTCGTCGGCCGAGATGATGATCGCGGACGCGCCCTGCGTGGTCGCCGTCTGGATGAACGGGACCTGCTGGGTGGCGTCGGCCGCGCTCGGTCCGACCTGGGTGACGGTGCCGCCGAGGTCCGTGGCGGCCTTCTGGGCGCCCTTGTAGGCGACATCGAAGTACGGGTTGTTGATCTGCTTGGGGATCATGGTCGCGTTCATCGCGGCCGGAGCGGCCGTGGCCGGAGCCGCGGTCACGGGTGCCGCGGTGACCGGAGCGGCCGTGGCCGGAGCCGCGGTCACGGGTGCCGCGGTGACCGGAGCGGCCGTGACCGGCGCGGCGGTGGGCGCCGTGGTCGCCGACGAGCTGCACGCCGCGACGGCGAGCACCAGGGCCGCGAGCCCCGCGACGATCCTGACTGGACGATGGACCATCGAGACTGACCTCCTCACTATCGGCCGACGACCTCGCCAGGCGCGTTCGGCCCTGCCGGCGAGTGCCGGCCCATTGCTGCCCGGACCAGGAGGGTCCGGGTCTGGCGAGCGATCTGAGGGGCGATCACCGAGACGATGAGGAGCAGCCCGACGGCCACTCCCTGGTACTCGCTCGAGATCCCCGAGAGGCGCAGTGCGCTCTGCAGCACCGCGAGGACGGCCGCAGCGAGGATGACCCCGATGATCGTCCCCTTGCCGCCGTTGATGTCGACGCCGCCGAGGACGACGATCGTCACGACGGTGAGCGTGAGCCCCGTGCCATTATCGGCCCGGGCGCTGGAGAATCGGGCCGCGAGGAGGACACCGGCAAGGGCGGCGATCAGGCCGGAGATGGCGAAGAGCACGAGCTTCACGCGATCCACCCGGATGCCCGAGTACCGGGAGGCGTCCTTGTTCTTGCCGGTCGCGAAGACCCAGCGGCCGAGCCACGTCCGGTGCGTGACGGCCACGAACACGATGGCGAGGACCGCGAAGACCGCGAGCGTCCAGGGGATGCTCGTGCCCGGGACGTTCCCGAAGCCGAACCCCGTGAACCACGAGGGGAAGTCGCTGATGGCCCGCGGGCCGAGCACCACGTTCGCGAGCCCACGGAACAGTGCGAGGGTGCCGAGGGTGACGACGAGCGACGGGAGGGCAGCCCGAGAGACGAGGAGGCCGTTGAGGAGGCCGCCCATGATCCCGACGCACAGGACCATCGGGATGCCGATCTGGAGCGGCACGCCGGCCGCCCACAGCCAGCCGAGGACGGCGCCGGCCAGGCCGGCCATCGACTCGACGGACAGGTCGATCTCGCCGGTGATGATGATCAGCGTCATCGGCAGGGCCATGATCGCGACCTCGCCGATGGCGCTCGTGAGGTTGGCGAAGTTGGCGCCGGAGAGGAAGACCTTCGAGAGCGACGTGCCCACGAGGATGAGGGCGACGAGGATCCCGAGGAGGAGCACCTCCCAGCGCATCAGGCCGGCAAGACGGCGTCCCACGCCGATCCGGGACGTGGCCGGCCCGTCCTGGTCGATCGTCGGCGCGGCGCCCGGGAGCCCCTGCGCGCTCACAGCGAGTACTCACGTGTGGCCCGGCGCTGCTGTCGCCGCTGGATGACGGCGTCCGCGCTGACGGCGACGAGGATGACGAGGCCGTAGACCGCCTGCAGGAGCTCCTGTGGCAGGAGCAGGACGAGGAGGGCGTTGTTCACGAGCGCGAGGAAGAGGGCGCCGAGGGCGGCCCCGACGACCGTCCCGGTGCCGCCGGCGATCGACACGCCACCCACGACGGCGCCCGCGATGATCTGGAGCGAGATCCCGGACGCGGACGTCGCGTAGATGGTCCCGAACTCCATGCCCCAGAGCACCCCGGCTACCCCGGCGAGCAGGCCGCAGATCGAGAGGGCGGCGAAGACGTGCAGCCGGGACCGGACGCCGAGGATCGTGGCAGCCTCGACGTTGCTCCCCACCGCGTAGGTGCGTCGACCGAAGCGCGTGTAGCGCATGACGGTCGCCACGATCACCACGACCACGAATCCGACGATGACGAACATCGGGATCCCCAGCACCGTCTGGCTCGCCGGGTCCGAGTACCCGGGCGGCAGGTCGGCAAGGTCCATCTGCTTGCCGCCCGCGATGAAGAAGACGAGACCGCGGAAGATGCTCAGCGTGCCGAGCGTTGCGACGATGGACGGGACCCGGAAGAACCCGATGATCGTGCCGTTCACCATCCCGAGGGCGAGTCCGATGAGCGCCCCCGCGACCCACGCCGCCGGCATGGGCAGCATGTGCTGGCGGAGGATGTCGGCGACGACGAAGGCGACCAGTCCGACCATCGACTCGACCGAGAGGTCGACGTTCTTCGTGATGATCACGAGGGCCTCGCCGACGGACGCGATCGCGATGATCGCGGCGAGCGTCGTGACCTGTGTCAGGTTCGACTCGGAGAGGAACTGGGGCGCCTGGGTGGTCACGGCGAGCGCGAGCACGATCATGAGCGCGACGAGCGTGAGCTCCCGCGAGCGGCCGATCGTCCCGAGGACCTGCCCGACGACCCCGCCCCGCGCCTGCCCCGCGCGAACGTCAACGGCCATCCGGCGGGACCTCCGCGACACCATCCTCGGGGTTCTGGCCGGTGGCCGCGAACATCACGGCCTCCTCCGTCGCTCGGTCGCGCGGGATCTCGGCGGTGATGCGCCCCTCGTGGAGGACGATGATCCGGTCGCTCATCGCGAGCGCCTCCGGAAGGTCGCTCGAGATGAGGACGATCCCGAGGCCCGACGACGCGAGGTCCGAGATGATCCGATGGACCTCGACCTTCGCGCCGATGTCCACCCCGCGCGTCGGCTCGTCGAGGAGCAGGACGAGCGGCTCGGTCGCCAGCCACTTCGCGAGGACCACCTTCTGCTGGTTGCCGCCGGACAGCGCCGATGCGAGCTGGTCCACGCCGGTGGTCCGCACCCGCAGCTGGTCGACATACCGCTGCGCGAGCGCCCGCTCGGTCGAGCGTCGGACGAAGAGTCGCGGGAACAGCCGTGGGAGGATGGGGAGAGTGACGTTGTCGGCGATCGAGAAGTCGAGGACCAGCCCGTCCTGGTGCCGGTCCTCGGGGACGTAGGCCACCCCGGCGCGGAGCGCCTCGGATGGCGAGGCGAAGCGCACCGGTTCGCCCTTCAGGAGGACCTCACCCGCCGTGCGCTGGGTGATCCCGAAGAGGACCCGGGCGATCTCGGTCCTCCCGGCACCGACGAGCCCAGCGAGGCCGACGATCTCGCCGGCGTGGACCTCGAAGCTGATGTCGCGGAACTCGCCCGCGCGCGCGAGGCCGCGGGCCTCCAACAGGGTTTCGCCGATGTGCGCGTCGGCCTTCGGGAACAGCGAGACGGAGCGCCCGACCATGTGGCGGACGAGGTCCGCGGTCGTCAGCTCCGAGATGCGCTCCGTGACGATGGATCGTCCATCCCTGAACACCGTCGCCACGTCGCAGATCCGGAAGATCTCGTCCAGGCGGTGGCTCACGAAGAGCACCACGACGCCGCGGTCGCGCGTGCGCTCCACGATGGAGAAGAGCCGGTCCACCTCGTGGGCGGACAGCGAGGCGGTCGGCTCGTCGAGCACGAGCACCCGCGCGTCGATCGAGAGAGCCTTCGCGATCTCGACGAGCTGCTGATCGGCCATCGACAGCCCACGCGCCGGGGCGGTGACGTCGATGCGGACATCGAGCTCGTCGAAGAGTGCCGCCGAGAGTCGGCGCATCTCGCGCCAGGAGACGGACCCGAGGCGCCCCGACGGGGGGTCGGCGAGGTAGACGTTCTCGGCGACGGAGAGGTCCGGGAAGAGCCGGGGCTCCTGGTGCACGACCGAGATCCCGAGGGATCGGGCGGTGCCCGGGTCCGAGATCTCGCGCGGTGCACCGTCGACGAGGATCGAGCCGGAATCCGGCCGGTAGACGCCCGCGAGGATCTTGACCAGCGTGCTCTTGCCCGCCCCGTTCTCCCCGACGAGGCCGTGCACCTCGCCCGGCCGGAGCTCGAGCGAGATGTCGTCGAGCGCCTGCGTCGCCCCGAACCGCTTCGAGATGCCCGTGAGCGCGATCGTGGCGCCGGATGCGACCACGGATGCACCGGGGGCGCGCCCCGCGGGGTCCGGAGGATCGCCGGCGAGGCCGTGTGTCATGCAGGCACTCGCTCGCCTGCCCGCTCCGATGGATCGGGGCGCGCGGCGGTCGGCGCGTCCGTCCTGGCCCCGACCAGGTGGACCTGGATGCCCATCCCGCGAAGGGCTTCCACGGTCTCGATCGGGGCCGCGGCGTCGGTCAGCACGGCATCGATCCGGTCGGTCCGGCAGAACGTCGCGGAGGCCACGCGCCCCCATTTCGAGGAGTCGACGATCGCGATGACCTCGCGCGCGTCCGCGACCATGGAGCGCTTGATCTGCGCCTCTTCCTCCATCGCGTCACTGAGCCCCGACTCGATCGTGAAGCCGGCCGCACCGACGAACGCCTTCTGGATGTTGATCTTGCGGTAGAGGGAGGCGCCCAGCGGCCCGATGACCGAGAGCGCCTCGGACCGGACGCGGCCCCCGGGCATGAGGACGACGATGCCCGCATGGCCGGCGAGCTCGGAGGCGATCCGGATGCCGTTCGTGACGACGGTGAGCGTGCGCAGGCGCTCCCGGTCGATGAGGTGCCGGGCCAGGTAGAGCGCAGTCGTGCTCGCGTCGAGGGCGATGCTCTCGCCATCGCCCACGAGGCTCGCCGCGAAGGCGCCGATCTGCTGCTTCTCGTCGTGCTGCAGCCGCTCGCGGATGTCGAACGCGAGCTCGGGTCGGCTCCGCGTGACAGCGATGGCTCCCCCGTGCGCCCGGACGAGTCGCCGCGCGTCCTCCAGGATCACGAGGTCCTTGCGGATCGTGACCGAGGAGACTCCCAGGCGCGTCGCCAGGTCGGTGACCCGGGCGCGCCCATCCTCCTCGACGATGGACACGATCATCTGCTGGCGTTCACGCGCGAACGCACCGCCGCTCCTGACGCCAGTCCTCGCCGTCACGCCGTCCCTCGTTGCCCGCGGCGTTTCGATTGGTTACGAACACCTGCACTTTGCGCCGCTTGTCCGCTCATGTCAATGAGGATCCGGGCGCCGGATGGGCCGCGGACCGCGCGATCGCGGCTGAGCTCCGGCCCCGCGCCGGCTCGGGTCCCGCGGACGGTCGCACGACGACCTTCAGCCCTTCTCGCCTCGACGCGATCCCGAACGCGGTGTCGAAGTCCGCGAAGGGCCGGACCTCCGTCACGACCGCGCGCACGTCGACGAGGCCCGACTCCACGAGTCGGATGGCCCGCGGGTAGACGCGATTCATCCGGCGGGACAGCCTGATCGTCAGGCCCTTCCGCCGGGCCACCGAGGCCGTGAACCGGGTGCTGTCGACGGCGGGGATCCCGACGATGACCACCGTGGCGGCCGGAGCGGCGAGCACCAGCGCCGTCTCGAGGGCGTCGTCCGCGCCCGCGACCTCGAAAGCCGCGTCGCCCCCGCGACCGGCGGTCGCGGCGAGCAGCTCATCGCGCTCCGAACCGTCGGCGACGAGCGCCACGGCCGTCGCGCCCCATGCCGTCGCCGCGTCGAGCCTGTGCTGCAGGACGTCCGTGGCGACGATCGTCGTCGCCCCGGAGATGCGCGCGAGCGCGACGATGAACAGGCCGATCGGCCCGCACCCGAAGACTCCCACGCGCGACCCCGGCCGGACGTCGGCGAGGCCGACGGCGTGAAGCGCCACCCCGAGGGGCTCGAGCATCGCCGCGTCGACGTCGCTGAGGCCATCCGGCACCGGGACCAGGCGGCTCGACGGCCAGGCAGCGAGCTCGCGGAGCGCGCCGTCGGTCGTCCCGTGGCCCGCGAAGCGGATCGCCGGGCAGAGATGCGACCGGCCGGCGAGACACTGCTCGCATGCGTCACACGGGATGGCCGGGTCGATCGCGACGCGCAGTCCGGCGCGCGGGCCGGACACGATGACGCCTCCGGCCTCGTGGCCGAGCACCAGCGGCCGGGAGAGGACCGAGTCGCCGATCCCCGATCGGGCGAACCAGTGAAGGTCCGAGCCGCAGATGCCGACGGCCGTCACGCGGACGAGCTCCTCGCCCGGGCCGGGCCTGGGCTCATCGACGTCCTCCAGCCTGAGGAGGCCCGGACCATGCAGCCGCAGCGCCTTCATCCGCCGGCCGTCGCCGTGTCCGTGCGGGCACCGGCGAGCAGGGCGTCTTCGGCCGCCTTCGTCCACGTCCCGTCCGCGAGCCCCGCGGCCACGCCCGGGTAGCGCGCCGGCAGCTCCGAGAGTCGCAGCAGGCCCATGTCCGGCAGGCTGGGATAGACCACGATCTTGCCCGCCGAGGTGCGCGCCTCCACGGCCTCCAGCGCCTCGTGGACGCCCTCGAAGCCGGACACCGCGTCGAGCGAGATGTTCGTGTCCAGCTCGCCCCGCTCGAGCTTGCCGAGCACCACCTTCATGTCGCGGATCAGCGAGCCGCTCGTGCCGACCAGGTAGGCACGCCGCGCGATGTAGCGGTCGAGGTCGATGTCGGCACGGGTCCGGTTGGCGAACCCGGCGAAGACGTTGATCCGGCAGCCGTCACCCGCGAGGTCGACGGCCTGGCCGACGAGCGAGGGCGCGGGCACCATGAGGGCGACATAGTCGAAGCCGGGCGCCAGCTCCTGCGTGCGGCTGTTCACGATCGTGAGGTCGACGCCTCGAGAGAGCGCGATCGGGGCGACGGTGCGCCGGAGGTGCTCGAGCCGCGGATCGTCGATGTCGACGGCGACGATCGAGAGCCCCGGCAGTCCGGCCGAGGCGGCCCGGGCGACGTGCATGAGGCCCATGGGTCCGGCCGCACCGATCACCGCCAGGCGGTCGCCCGGCCGCAGCTCGCCGTCGTCGGGCACCGTGGCGTACGCGTCCGCGGCCGACCCCGACCGCGTCCCGACCCAGCGGGTCAGGTCGTAGTGGACGCGGCCGACGTCGACGGCGACGGGACGGCCGATCAGCCGGCCCCCGGTCGCGACGTTGACCAGCCCTCGCGGCGCCAGGCAGTCCTGGAGGACCTCGATCCGCCCGGCGTCCGCACCGAAGTAGATGATGTCGTCGAACTCCTCGCGCGGGACGTCCTCGAGAGACGCGGCCCAGGTGATCGTGGTGGCGGGCGCGGCAAGCGCCTCGACGGCCGCCTGCTGAGCGCTCCGCCCCGCTCCGGTCGCCAGCAGCGCCGTGACCTCCGCCGGGCGCGACTCCTCCACGAGCGCGTCGAGCCCCAGGATCGCGTGGCCGGGATCGGCCACGACGAGGAGGTGTCCGCCCGATAGCAGCGCCCGCCGCTCGGCATGGAGGTACGACGCCTCGACGCAGGCCCACGGCTCGACGAGCGCGAGTGCCGAGGAGCTCGGCGCCTCGCTCACGGGGATGAGGAACCGCTCGCCGGACTCCGGATCGATGATCACACGCTCGTCCATCAGGACGTACTCCTCGAGCCCTCCCTCGAAGTCGTAGCCGAAGGCGGCGTTCGCCAGCGCCGTCGGCAGGTGCCGGTAGTCGGTCTGCACCAGGCATCGTTCGCCCACGCTGTGGCGCGTGACCTCGCCACCGATGGCGACGATCCGGCAGACAGCCTCGTGGCCGGGCACCGTGGGCAGCTCGCCGGGCACGTACGACGGGATCTCGGCGAGGATCTCGGCCGCCAGCCCGCTCCGCACCTCGCTCTTCCGCGGGTGCGCGGAGAACTGGTGAAGCAGCTTCGTGTCCGAGAAGCAGATCCCGCACGCCTCGATCCGGGCGAGGATCTGGTGGGGTCCGGGCACGGGCACGGGCTTCGTCCGGTTGTGCACGAGCCGGCCAGCCCCGACGAACTGGATGGCGTCCTGCGTGGCGGGGATCGACCCGCGCGACGCGCTCGTCGTCATCGTCTTCGCACCCTCAACTGAGCATCACCTGGCCACCCGTGACCGCGATCGCCTGCCCGGTCTCGTAGCGCTGGGCGATCACGTAGTAGAGCGCCTCGAGCACGTCGGCCGGCGTGCACCCGCGTCCCATCGGGACCTTCGCCTCGTAGAAGCGCCGCACGTCCTCGATGGACGACGCGCCGGGGACCTTGCCCTCGCGCAGGTACTGGACGAAGAGGCCGTTCCGAGGGTCGGACCACAGCGGTCCGTCGAAGAAGTTGCCCGGGCAGATCGCGTTCACCTTGATCCCGTCGACCACGAGCTCGAGTGCGAAGGACTGGGTGAGGCCGATGCCGCCGAACTTGCTGCCGGCGTACGCACTGTTGCGGCTCGAGCCGGTGAGCCCCGACTTCGAGTTGATCTCGACGATGTCGCTCGAGTACCCGGGACGCGCGCGATGCTGGCGGGCGAGGATCGGGGCGGCGTGGCGGACGCAGAGGAAGTAGCCGCGGTAGTTGACGCGCGTGACCGCGTCGAAGTCACCCACCGGCTGCGTCGTCACGCTGCCCGCCCGGAGCACGCCCGCGTTCGACACGAGCAGGTCGAGGCCGCCGAACCGGCGCACGAGCTCGTCGAAGCAGGCCTCGACCGAGGCCTCGTCGGTGACGTCGAGGGCCACGCCCATGGCGCGACCCGCGCCGAAGCGGTCGACCAGCGCCTGCGCCTCGGCCTCCGCCTGCGCGGCGTTGATGTCGGCGAGCACGACATGGGCTCCCTGCGAGACGAGGTCCGAGGCGATCGCCAGCCCGAAGCCCTGCGCGGCACCGGTCACGACCGCGACCAGGCCGAGGGCCCGGCCCGGGACAACGGCGCCCGACGCGACACCGCGTCGGTACTCCTCGGCCTCCCAGCGCTCGATGAACCGGCGGTCGTCCTCGGCGAGTGGATGCACCCCGCCGAGCTGCTGGGCACCGATCGAGACATGGATGGCGTCGAGGTAGACCTGCCGGACCATCTCGGCCTTCCTGCGGGTGTCTCCGGCCGCGAGCAGGCCCACGCCCGGGACGACGACCACGGACGGCGGATCGCCGTGGGCCTCGGAGTGGGCCGCCACGGCGCCCTGCAGGCCGGCGACGACGTCATCTGGCCCGCCTTCGGTGCCGGCCGCCTCCGGCAGGAGGCGGTCGAGGACCAGCGGCCACGAACCGGTATAGACGATCTGGTCCGGGGTCAGCGGGCCGCCTCGCACGAACCCGTGCCCGACCGCCGAGCCGGCCGTCCCCAGGGCGGCGGGCGAGTCGTCGCAGACGATCACCTTGAGGCGGTCGCCCGTCGCCAGGATCGCCCGGAGAGCAGGGGCGATCGCGCGCAGTGCGCGCCGGGCCGCGATCGGCTCGAGGCGCTCGACGTCTCCCCAGCTGAGCGGGCTTTGACTCGCGAGATGCTCACGGATCGTCTCGAGCAGCCATCCGGAGGTCTCCACGATCTCGGCGGCCGAATCGCCGCTCACGATGAGGCCGTGGTTCTGGAGCAGGATCGCGCGCGGAGGAGGACCGGCGACGCCCTGCTCGAGTGCGCCGCGCGCGTCGCGGATGGCGCGGGCCAGCGGGAGCCCGGGTGTCGTATACGGGACCCACAGCACGCGGTCGCCGAAGAGCGCCCGCGCGACATCGGCTCCCCGGCTGGCACACGTCAGGGAGTTGATCAGCGTCGGATGCGTGTGGACGACGAGGCGCTCGGGCAGCAGCGCGTGGAACAGGAGCTCGACGGACGGGCGGCGCCCGTCGGGCAGATCCCGCCGGGCCGCACGGGCCACGCGCATCACCTCATCCGTCCCACCGGCCGGAGCATCCTCCCCGCCGGCGATCGTGCGGGCACCGGCCGTGGGGGCGGTCCCGGTCGCCGGGCCGTCTCCTGCGGCCGCGCCGGCATCGGGCGGATCCGAGAGGACGCCGAGGAGCGGCTCCATGTCCAGGGCGATGAAGTCGCGGGCCGTGAGCGTCGCGAGCGAGGCGCCGCTCGGCTTGATATGCAGGATGCCGTCGATCTTGACGGAGCTGTTCCCTCCTCCGCCGAGCGTGTACTCGGGGTCGATCCCGAAGCGGCGCGAGAGCTCGACGAGCTCGACGAGCGCGTGGAAGGGGGCGGGCTTCGAGGGCCCGGCTCGTCCTGGCTGCATGCTCACGATCGCGACCTCACAGGTGCACCTGCCCGGATCAGCCCGGCGCCGATCTCCCGGAACGCCCGGATCCGCGCCTCGCCGTCATCGAACGCCGGGTTGAGCCGTCCGCGGCCGTCGACATAGCCCGGCTGTCCCGAGGCGACCAGCCACTGGTGGGCGGCGACGACGCAGGCGCCTTCCCAGAAGGCATCGCGGGCCGACTCGGACGACTCTTCGCCGCCGAGGCAGGCCGGTTCGATCGGGATCCGGCGCTGGGTGTTGTGCTCCGTGCCGGCCATGACCAGGATGCCCGCGCGCCGGAACGCGCCGACATAGGTGTCCACGGCCTCCCGCCGATTCCGTGCGGGGATGAGCTCCGCGCAGTGCACGCCGCGGGCCAGCAGGCGATCGGCCAGGGCCTCGGGCGGATCCTCGAACCCGCAGATGGGCGACGCTCCGTCGGCGAGCGTCGGGTAGCACGGGATCCCCCCGAGCTCGAGGACGAGCTCGTAGGCGTCGGCGAACGAGACCGCTGCCTCGGGGACGAACGCCGGGCCGCCGGCCTTCATGAGCCGGGACCGGATCTCGTTCTGGACGGCGACCGCGTCGGTGGGAGATGCACCGGACGGGACCCCGAAGGCCGCGGCGAGAACACTTCCGCGGCCGTCGGGAGGGACCTGGCGGAAAAGCTCCTCCTGGAGCGCGCGTGCCACGTGGCGTTCCTGCAGCGCGACCCACGCCGGCGGCACGCCGGACCGTGCCGCGGTGTCGGCCGTGATCGTCTCCTCCGAGCAGCTCGTCCTGAGACCGGCGGCGGCGAAACGCTCGGCCGATCGGTCGGCGATCTCGCGGATCCGCCGATCGCTGCCCTCGCGGATCCGCGCCATGAGGACCTCGGCGCCCGGTGTGGGCTGCTCGAACCGGGCGATCCCCTTGCCACACAGGTAGATCCGCCCGGGATTGTCCGGGTCATTCACGAGCGTGCCGGCGCTCTGCAGGTCCCCGAGCACGGCGATGATCTCGATGCCGAAGAGGGCGTGGATACCCGCTTCTCGCGCGGCCTCCGCGAAGGCGCGATACACGCGCAGGTCGTAGAAGTTGGAGGCGCCCAGCGCGGCCACGGCCTCGGCCGCCGCGTGTGCGACGGCGTCGGCCACGGTCTCGAACGACGAGAAGTTGGGCGGCAGGTGGACGTGCGTGTTGACGATCGGCCGCGACGAGGCCGCGTCACTCGCGCCAGTGCTCGCGCCGACGTGCGTCGCTGTCAACGGACGATCGCTCCTGACGGTTGCACTGCCTGTCGGTGCGAAGGACCTGCGATCCTCCGGGCCGGTGGCTTCCTGCGCAGGCTGCACCGGGTGCGGACGAGAGGTGCCGCAACGTTTCGGCTACTTACGATTAGTTGCAGGTTCCCTATACTACGGGACGAGCCGGGAGTTCTCAACCTCGGTTCGCATCGATCCGGCATCTCGACCCGGTCCACCCTCGAGCAGCGGCCCTTCGCCCATCGACGGGGCCGGCAGGCCGAACGGACGACGTCGAGCGGGCCGGCGGGACCAGGGATCACGAGACCGTGCCAGGAAGTAGGCGACCGGCCGCGGCGGCGATCGGGCATCGGGCCGGCCCCGCGCCCGAACCCGGTGGGCGAGGGCTCGACCGGATCAGCCGGGAACGCAGAAGAGGTGACCACGATGACCGCAGAGCCCACCTATCGGAGCGATGCGCGGCCGGATTTCGCGCCCTTCGATGAGTCCTGCGGCAGCGTCATCGGCTTCGGGTACGCGGGCGACCTCGCGTCGGAGCTCGGCTCCGGCACGATCACGCCCGTCGAGGCGCTCGGCCTCCTCGACGACATGCTCGCGATCCGCGAGCTCGAGGAGATGATCGTCCGCCTCCGCTCGGGCGGCTACGACCCCCTCCCGGGCTACGACTACCGCGGACCGACGCATGTCTCGATCGGGCAGGAGGGGACGGCGGTCGGCGCGAGCACCGCGCTTCGCCCCGATGACCAGGTCACGAGCTCCCACCGCGGCCACGGCGACGCGATCGCCAAGGGCTTCGCGGCGATCCGCCTCATGGGCGACGACGAGCTCCGGGCGCGCGTCCCGGGCTCCACGGCGACGTCGCGCGCCGACCTGCTGGAGGCGGCCCTCGAGGAGCACGTCTACCGCGTCATCGCCGAGCTCTTCGGCAAGGAGGAGGGCTACTCCCGCGGCCGCGGAGGCGGGATGCACATCGGCGACTTCTCGACCGGCAACCTCGGCGCCAACGCGATCGTCGGGGGCAGCGTGCCGATCGCGACCGGTGCCGCCATGGCCGCGCGGTACGAGCGGTCGGACCGCGTCGTCTGCTGCTTCGCCGGCGACGGCGCGTACGCGAACGGCGTGGTCCTCGAGTCGCTCAACTGGGCCGCGCAGGCGCAGTGGACGAACCACTTCGCGGGCGACCACCCGTACGGGCTCCCCGTCATCTACCTGATCCAGAACAACCACTACGGCATGACCCACCGGACCGACGACGAGGTCATGGGCATCCGACACCTCGCCCGACGCGGGGCAGGCTTCGCCGAGGACGGGATGCACGCCGAGACCGTCAACGGCATGGACGTCCTCGCCGTGCGCGACGCAGTCCGGCGCGCCGCGGCCCTCTGTCGCGCCGGCGACGGCCCGGTGCTCATCGAGGCGTCGACCTACCGCTACTACGGACACTCGCTCTCCGACCCGCGCAATGAGTACCGGACGCGCGAGGAGGAGGCCGCCTGGAAGGCGACCGACCCGATCGAGCGCCTGCGGGGACAGCTCGCCGCCGCCGGGATCGTCGATGGCGACGGGATCGCGGCGATCGAGACCGCCGTCCGCGACCGCAACGCGCGGGCCGCCGTGCGCGCGGCCGCCGCGACCGACCCGGATCCGGCGGACGTCATCAAGTACCTCTACACCGACACCGCGGCGGACGAGGTACCCGCGGCCGCGCGCGCCGGCGTGACCATCGCTCCGCCGCCGGTGGCGAAGCGCGAGGCGGACGGCGGGATCAGCTACAAGGACGCCCTCCGCGAGGCGATGGTCGAGGAGATGGCGCGGGATTCGCGGGTCATCTTCTACGGCGAGGACGTGGCCGACTACGGCGGCGCCTTCAAGCTCACGAAGGGGCTGATGGAGACCTTCGGTCGAGACCGCGTGTTCAACACGCCGATCTCGGAGGCGTGCATCTGCGGGACCGCCGTGGGCGCGGCGATCGTCGGCCTCCGCCCGATCGTCGAGCTCATGTACATGGACTTCGCGCTCATGTCGTCGGACCAGATCGCCAACCAGGCCGCGAAGTGGCACTACATGAGCGGGGCGCAGGTCGAGGTGCCGCTCGTCATCCGTGCATCCGTGGGTGCCGGCAAGGGCTATGGCGGCCAGCATTCGCAGTCCCTGGAGAGCATCTTCACGCACATCCCCGGCATGTACGTCATCTACCCGGCGACCCCGGCCGATGCGAAGGGCCTCCTGAAGTCGGCGATCCGGACGAACAATCCCGTGATGTTCGTCGAGAGCCAGGGGCTCTACCCCACGAAGGGGATCGTGCCGGAGGGAGAGCACCTCGTGCCGCTCGGCGTGGCCCGCGTCGCCCGCGAGGGGACGGACGCGACGCTCGTCGCGTGGGGACCGGCGGTCCTCGACGTGCTCGGCGCGGCGGAGAAGCTGCAGGCGGAGCACGGCATCTCGGCGGAGGTGATCGACCTCCGGAGCCTCGTCCCGCTCGACATGGACACCGTCCTGGCCTCCGTGCGGAAGACGGGCCGCTGCGTCGTCGCCAGCCAGGCGGTGCTCATCGGCAGCTACGTCAACGAGATCGTCGCGCGGATCCAGCTCGAGGCGTTCGACGACCTCGACGGCCCGGTGGGCAGGATCGGGGCCGCGAACGGCATCTCCCCGCAGGCCGAAGGGCTCGAGAAGGCATTCCTCCCGAACGCCGACGACGTCGTACGCGCCGTCCTGGCGCTCGTCTAGGCGGGCATCCGCACGTCCGCATCGCCGCATTGGCCGAGGGAACACCGATGATCCACCCGATCCTCATGCCGAAGCCGGGGCAGATGACCGAGGAATGCACCATCGTCGCCTGGCACAAGGAAGAGGGCGACCCGGTCCACCGCGGCGACGTCCTCTTTGAGATCGAGACCGACAAGTCGATCATGGACGTGGAGGCGTTCGACGAGGGATTCCTCCTCCGGCGTCTCGTCGCCGAGGGCGAGACCGTCCCGGTCAACGCGGTCTGCGCGTACGTCGGCCAGCCAGGGGAGGCGATCCCCGATCGGCCGTCGGCCCCCGCGACATCACCGGAGCCGCCTGCGGCGCCCGAGCCGCCTGCTGCGCCGGTGCCGGCGGCCGGTCCGAGCCCCACGTCTTCCACGCAGGCCGCGACGCCATCGCGGGACGCCGGGTCGGCGACCGCCGGATCCGTTCGCCTCGCCATCAGCCCGCGCGCCAGCCGGCTCGCCGCGGACGCCGGCGTCGATCCACGGACGATCAGGGGGACCGGCCCGGGCGGGCGGATCGTGGAGCGGGACGTCCACGCGGCGATCGCGGCGCCCGTCGTGCCGGCCGCAGCCGTGCCGGCGCCCTTCGTGAGGGCGCCCGTCGCGCCGGCGCCGCGCCCGGTCGCGCCTCCCGCAGTAGCCCCGTTCGTCGTCCTGCCGGCCGACGGCGAGGAGCCGCGTCCGCTCAGCCGCATGCGTCGGGTCATCGCGGATCGGCTCACGGAGAGCTACACGACGACGCCGCACTTCACCGTCACCGTGGCGGTCGATGTCTCCCGCCTCGTCGCATACCGGAGCGAGCTGAAGGCCGCCGGCGTCGCGCTCACCATCACCGACTTCGTCCTCGCCGCGACCGCGCAGACCCTCGCCGAGTTCCCCGACGTCAACTCGCGCACCGACGGGGCCTCCGTCTTCCCGCGGCGGCGCGTGCACCTCGGCGTCGCCGTGTCACTGCCGGCCGGTCTCGTGGTCCCCGTCATCCGCGACGCGGACCGCCTCACGGTCTCCGAGATCCACGACCGCGCGGCCAGCCTGACCGCCGCCGCGCGGGACGGGAGGCTCACCGTCGACGACATGACCGGCGGGACGTTCACCGTGTCGAACCTGGGCATGCACGGCGTCGACGAGTTCACCGCGATCATCAACCCGGGCGAGGCCGCGATCCTCGCCGTGGCCAGCGCCGTCCAGACACCGGTCGCGGTCGGCGAGGCCATCGCGGTCCGGTGGGTGATGAAGCTGACCCTGTCGTCGGATCACCGCCTCGTCGACGGTGAGATGGCTGCCCGGTTCCTGAACGCCCTGCGGCGGCGGCTCGAGGACGCACGGTCGCTGCGTCGCGACTGACGCGGGCGCCCGATCCGCGTCGCGGTCTCGCTGCCGTGGCGGCCGGATGACCGAACGGACGGGAGTCGCCGCCCGCCCGGGAGACCGGAAGCGACCGGCCACCAGGGAGGCAGCCGGTCGCTCGGAGTGCATCGCCGGCCCGGCGCGAGCCCGGGTCGGCGGGAGGCGACGGTCGTCGCCTCCCCCGGTCAGGCGGGCTTCGCGGTGGCCTTCGGCTTCGCCTTCGCGGCCGGGGCGCCATCCCCGGTGAGCGTCTCGGTGTCATCGCCGGCGATGAACGCCTCGACGCGGTTGAAGGCGATGTCGTCGTGGAGCTGCTGCGGCGGGCTCTTCATGAAGTAGGCCGACGGGGCGACGAGCGTCCCCGTGAGGCCGCGGTCGAGGCCGAGCTTCAGGCAGCGGATCGCGTCGGTGATGACGCCCGCGCTGTTGGGGCTGTCCCAGACCTCGAGCTTGAGCTCGGCCCGGAGCGGCACGTCACCGTAGGTGGTGCCCTCCATCTGGATGTAGCAGAACTTGCGGTCGGTGAGCCACGGCACGTGGTCGCTCGGGCCGACGTGGACGTTGTCGGGGTCGATCGGGTAGTCGAGCATCGAGGTGACCGCGTTGGTCTTGCTGATCTTCTTGCTCTCGAGGCGCTCGCGCTCGAGCATGTTGAGGAAGTCCGTGTTGCCGCCGAAGTTCAGCTGGTACGTGCGGTCGAGGCGGACGCCGCGGTCCATGAACAGGCGGGTGAGGACGCGGTGGCTGATCGTCGCGCCGACCTGGCTCTTGATGTCGTCGCCGATGATCGGCAGGCCCGCCTCGGCGAACCGGCGCTGCCAGTAGGGCTCGCGCCCGATGAAGACCGGGATCGCGTTGATGAAGCCGACGCCTGCCTTGAGGGCCTGCTCCACGTACCACTTCGTCGCCTCCTCGCTCCCGACCGGGAGGTAGGAGACCATCATGTCGACCTTGCGCTCCTTGAGGATCCCGACGATGTCCGCGGTGGGTCCGGGGGCCTTCTCGATGATCGCGGAGAGGTACTTCCCGAGGCCGTCGTGGGTCATCCCGCGCTCGACCGTCACGCCGGTGTGGGGGACCTGCTGGAAGACGATCGTGTTGTTCGGGTGCGCGTAGATCGCCTCGGAGAGGTCCTTGCCGACCTTCGTCCGGTTGATGTCGAACGCGGCGACGAACTCGATGTCGCGGACGTGGTACCCGCCGAGGTTCACGTGCATGAGCCCGGGGACGAAGTCCTCTTCCTTCGCGTTCTCGTAGTAGTAGCGGCCCTGGACGAGGCTGCTCGCGCAGTTGCCCACGCCCACGATCGCGACGCGGATCTTCCGGTCCGTGCGCTTCGTCGTGT
>CAIYQJ010000246.1 GCA_903928275.1 uncultured Chloroflexota bacterium | reverse complement strand
TCGCCGCCGGCGCCGTGGCCGGGCCCGGGCACGCGGAACAGGCCGGGCCTTCAGAGGTGCACGCGCTCCTCGTCCGGCGTGCCCGGCGCGAGTACAGGATGCCGATCCGGGCCACCGCCCCCGATCGCCGCGACGGCTTCGACGAGACCGCCCTCGGCTACACGGCTGCGGAAGCGATGCGCGAGGCGAGCCGGTGCCTGGACTGTGACCGGATCTGCAGCCTGTGCGTAGGGGTCTGCCCCAACATCGCCCTCATGACCTACGAGATGGCGCCGGTCCACGCCGACCTGCCGGCGCTCGTCGTCCGGGACCGTGCCGTGGTGGCGGACGGGTCCACGCCCTTCATCGCCGGCCAGCGGCTCCAGGTCGCTGTGCTGACGGACCTCTGCAACGAGTGCGGCGACTGCGTCACGCCCTGTCCGACGTCGGGCACGCCGTACCGCGACAAGCCGCGGCTCTACCTCGACCGGACGGACTTCGAGGCGCAGGCGGCGAACGCGTTCATGCTCCTCGGCGATGGGGTGATCGAAGGACGGTTCGACGGGAAGACCCACCGGCTGGCCGTCCTGGCCACCGGCCGCTCCGGCGTCGGTGCCGCCGTGATCGGCCCGGACGGCGCCGACCGCCGCCACGGCCCGACTGGCCGCCGCGTTCGGATCGAGTACGAGGCTCCCGGCTTCCGGGCCGTGTTGGACCGCGACACGTTCGCCCTCGTCGAGGCGACATCGGTCGGGGCCGCAGACGGGGAGCCCTTGTCGCTTCAGCCGGCGGCCGTGATGGCGACCCTGCTCGCCGGGATCGCCGGGTCCCTCCCGCACATCCCGACGGCCGCCTCCGGCGGCGGCACGCGGGTGGCGCACCCCGGCTACGCGGAGTAGCCCGCCGCACCGCGAGAGCCCTATGACCCCGACACCCCGGGGACGGCCCTGAGTACCCCTCGGTACGGTCCGGCGCCCTGGCCCCCGTTACCAGCCGGCGGCGTCGCGGATGATCCGGTGGAGGATGCGGCCGGCGACGGCGCGGCGGTGCTCCGCGGTGGCGCGCACGTCGTCGATGGGGGCGATCTCCGCGGCGAGGGTCGTGGCGGCGAGCGCGGCCGCTTCCGCGGTGGGCGCGGATCCCTCGAGGATCGCCTCCGTGGCTCGCGCGCGGATCGGCGTGGGCGCCACCGAGCCGAGGGCGATCCGGACGTCGCGCCAGTGGCCGTCGTCCCAGTGCCATGCCACGGCGATCACGACCACGCTGATCGCCTGCGCGCGCCGGGTCCCCACCTTGCGGAAGGCGACGGTGCGGTGGGGGACCACCGGGACACGGATCCGGAGGACGAGCTCGTCGGCGGCGAGCGCGGTCCGCCGGTAGGCCGGGAAGAAGGCCGCTGCCGGGATCGTCCGCTCGCCCCGCGGGCTCCCCGCGACGATCTCCGCGTCGAGCGCGAGCAGGACCGGGAGGCTGTCTCCGGCCGGTGACGCCGTTGCGATGTTGCCCCCGAGCGTGCCGCGAACCTGGATCTGGGCTGCGCCGACGACCGCGGCCAGCTCCGCGAGGACCGCCGCGTGCTCGGCCACGAGCGGGCTCCGGCGCAGCTCGGCGTACGTGGTGCTCGCCCCGAGGATCAGCGCGTCGCCGTCGAGCCGGATCCCACGAAGCTCGGCGAGCGCCGACAGGTCGAGGAAGCGGCTCGCGCGGGCCACACCGGCGGCTTGCTGGACCAGCGCGTCCGTGCCGCCGGCGAGCGGCCGGCGACCGCCCTCGGCGAGGAGCGCGTACGCCTCGGCGAGAGTCCGCGGGCTGTCGGCGCCCGGATCGCCGCTGATCGCGCGGCCGGGATCCCGTTCAGCGCCGGGCACGTCGGTCGCGTGCAGCGGGGCGACCGGCGCGGACATGCCGTCGGCCGGCGCGGCGGCCATCGCGCCGTTCGATCCCGGGGCGGCAATAGCCCCGACCCGGCCTTCCGCCGCGAGCCGGATCGCCTCGACGATCCGCGCGTACCCCGTGCAGCGGCAGAGGTTGCCGGAGATCGCCTCGCGGATCGCGGCGTCCATGGGGGTCACGTTGGCCGGAGTAGAGCCCGCGGCCCCGGCGTCGAGGAATGCGACGCCGGCCATGAGCATCCCGGGCGTGCAGATGCCGCACTGGACGCCCCCGGTCTCGAGGAGCGCCGCCTGCAGCGGATGGAGCCGGCCGTCCGCCGCCAGACCCTCGACCGTCCGGACCTCGTGGCCCGCCGCCTGGCAGACCGGCACGAGGCAGCTGTTCACGACGACGCCGTCGAGGAGGACCGAGCAGGCGCCGCACTCGCCCTCGCCGCAGCCCTCCTTGGACCCGGTCAGGCCGAGGTCGATGCGCAGCACGTCGAGGAGCCGCCGCCCGCCGGGAACGGCGACGGCAGCAGGCCGGCCGTTGACCGTGAAACGGATCGGCTCCATCCCGGTCGTCACGCGCCGGCCTCCTCGGCAGCGAGGATCGCCGCGAGCACACGCTCCGGCGTCGCCGGCAGGTCGTGGATCCAGGCGCCGGTGGCGTCGTGGATCGCCGTGACGACCGCCGCGGCCGGGATGTCCATCGGGAGCTCGCCGAGGCCCTTCGCGCCATGCGGGACGTCGAGGAAGGGAGCCTCGACGAACAGCGCATCGATCCGCGGCGCGTCGAGAGCCGTGGGGATGACGTACGTGGCGAGGCGGTCATTGAGGAAGCGTCCGTCGGCGACCTTCATCTCCTCGATCGTCGCGTACCCGACCGCCTGGAGCGTGCCGCCCTCCACCTGGCCTGCCGCGAGCACCGGGTTCACGATCCGTCCGGCGTCGACCGCCTGCACGACAGATCGGACAGCGACCTCGCCGGTGTCGAGGTCGACGTCGACCTCCGCGACGGCACTCGCCCAGCTGAAGCACGGGTAGGCGTCGCCGCGATACCGCTCGGCGTCCCACTCGATCCCCGGGAAGCCCGCGAACCGCTCGTCGACGCGCGCGGGGCCATGGGCCCGGACGTCAGCCGCGTAACTGTCGGCGAAGGGCCGTCCCGTGCGAGCCTCGACCTCCGCGCGGAGGCGCTCGGCGGCCCGCATCACGAGCGCGCCCACGATCATCGTCGTCCGTGACGCGACGGTGGGGCCGCTGTTCGGGACGACCGACGTGTCGATCGGGGCGACCTCCACGTCGTCCACGGGCACCCCGAGCGCGTCGGCCGCGAGCTGGGCGAGGACCGTCCGCGACCCCTGCCCGATCTCGGTCGAGTCCGTCAGGACCCGGATGGATCCCGCGGCGGTCAGGTCCACGCCCGCGATGCTCGCGAGGTACGCCTCCCCGCTGCCCGTGAACCCGGCCCCGTGCCAGCCGAGGGCGAGGCCGATCCCGCGCGCGAACCGCGGGCCCCCGCCGACCACCGCCACGCCATCAGGTGCCACGGCGCCCTCGTGCCCGGCAAACGTCGCCACCCCGCGGTGATCGCTGCGGGCCGCTCGGGCCTGCTCAAAGCCGCTCGCCTCCACCGCCCGGTCGAGCACCTCGACTGCGGCCACGCTCGACTTCAGCACCTGCCCCGTGGGCGTCGCGTCGCCAGCGCGGTAGGCCCAGCGGCGACGGAGCGCGGCGGGAGAGATGCCGAGCGCCTCCGCGATCCGGTTCACCTGCATCTCCGCGGCGAACTCCGTCTGCGGGGCCCCGAACCCGCGGAACGCGCCGTTCGGCGGCATGTTCGTCGCCATGGCGCGCGCCCGGATCCGCACGTCCGCGCACAGGTACGGCCCGCCTGCATGCAGCGCGCCGCGCGACAGCACGACCGGTGAGAGCGTGGTGTACGCGCCGGCGTCCATGACCACGTCGATGTCCTGTGCCACCAGGCGGCCGTCGCGCATGACACCGGTCCGGTGCGTGACGACCGCGGGGTGGCGCTTCGTCGTCGCGACGATGTCCTCGTGGCGGTCGTAGACCATCCGCACCGGGCGGCCGATCCGGAGGGCGAGCATGGACGCGTGGATGGCGAGCCCGGACGGGAACTCCTCCTTCCCGCCGAAGCCCCCGCCCGTCTCCTCCTGGATGACGACGATGCGGGCCGGGTCGAGCCCCAGGGCACGGCCGAGCGCGGTGTGCACGTAGTACGGGCACTGCAGGGAGCCGTGGATCGTCACCCCGCCCTCCGGGCGCGGGACCGCGATCATCGCCTGCGGCTCGATGTAGAGCTGCTCCTGGTGGCCGACCCGGTACGTCCCCTCGATCACGAGGTCGGCCGCCGCGAGCGCCGTGTCCACGTCGCCGCGGACGATCTCGTAGCGGGCGATCGTCCGCTCCGAGGCAAGCGGGTCGAGCACCGGCGGGAGCGGCTCGGTGCGGAGCCGGGTGGCGTCCCGAGCGGCTCGAGCCGTCTCGATATCGGGCGCGGCGATGAGCGCCACGGGCTCGGAGACGTGGCGGATCTCGTCGGCGACGAGCACGGGCTGGTCGTCCGTGAGGAGGGCCACCACGTTCTCGCCGGGGATATCGGCCGCGGTGAGGAACACGACCTGCGACCAGTCGAACGCGGGATCCCGCTCGATGGCGATCAGGCGCGCCCGTGGCTCGGCGGAGCGGACCGTCACGCCGTGCCACGCGCCCGGGACGACGAGGTCATCCGTGTACAGGGCGGCGCCGGTGACCTTGGCCGCCGCATCGCGGCGGGGCACGGATCGGCCGACCGCGAGCGGCACGGGGCGCATCGGCGGCGCGTCGACGATCGATGTCGGAGCGACGATCGAAGAGCGCGGTCGCGAGGCCATCCGCCCGATGGTGCCCGCCCTCCCCGACGACGGCGAGGGCCGCCCGGCGGGCGACCGGGGGCCGGTCGGCCCATGCGCCCGGCCGATGCGCCCTGCGCTGTCCATCTACCATCCGATCCATGACCAGCCCGATGCACCTGCCCGCCTGGTGGGGCGCGCTCTGGACCGGCCGGCTGCGATGGGTGACGACGGCGATCGTCGTCGCCGGCCTCCTCGTTGTGTCGACCGCCGCCGTCGCTGCGCTCGAGGGCCCCCTGGGACTGCCCGACGCGTCGTCCGCGTATCTCCCGGCGATCGTCGTCGTGGCCGCGCTTCTCGGCACTCTGCCCGCGGTGGCCACGTCCGTCATCGCCCTCCTCGTGTACGACTTCCTCTTCCTCGCGCCAACGTTCACTCTCTCGATCGCGGCGCCCGCCGAGTGGCTGAGCCTCCTGATGTTCCTGCTCATCGCGATCGTCGTCGGCCGGCTCACCGGTCTCCTGGCGGATCGCGAGCGCGAGGCGACGCAGCGGGCGCGCGAGGCCAGGGTCCTCTTCGCGGTCAGCCTCGACCTCGCGACCGCGCCGACCGTCACCACCGCGATCGGCCTCGTCGTGGAGCGCCTTCGCGCGGAGACGCGGATGAGCCGGGTCTGGTGCGGCCTTGGCCCCAGCGTCCTCGACGAGCGGGTCGTGGCCGACACGGCCGGCGGCGCGCGGCGCCCGCCGTCAAGCTCGCGGTTCGTCCTTCACCGGGACGCGCAGGGCGTCCCGACGGGCTGGGTCCGCGTCCGGGAGGCTGTTCCGGGCGGGAGCCGGCCCGACGAGGTCGAAGCCGTGTTCCGGGTCCCGCTCGCTTCGTCCGGGACGACGCTTGGCTCGATCTGGGCCAGCCGTCCGAAACGGCTGGAGCCCCCGACGGACGAGACGACGCGCTTCCTCGTCGCGGCCGCCGACCAGATCGCGGGGGCCGTCGAGCGGGACCGGCTGGCGGCCGACGCGACCGCCGCCGAGATCGCCCGGGAGAGCGACGCGCTCAAGTCCGCCCTCCTCGATTCCGTCTCGCACGATCTCCGGACGCCGCTCTCGGCGATCCGCGTCGCCGCCGGTCACCTCGCCGACCCCGCCGTCGAGGCCTCGCCCGACGCGATGCGCGCTTCCGCGCGCACGGTGGAGGCGGAGGCGGCTCGTCTCGACCGACTCGTCGCGAATCTCCTCGACATCAGCCGGATCGAGGGTGGCGCCCTGCGCCCGATGATGGAGCCGTACGAGCTCGCCGACCTCGTGGAGCAGGTGGTCGATCGGCTCGCCCCGACGCTGGCGCGCGATTCCGTACGGCTGGAGGTCCCGGCCGACCTCCGGCCGGTGCTCGTCGACCCCATCTTCGTCGACCAGATCCTCACGAACCTCCTCGAGAACGCCGTGGCACACGCGGGGCCGGAGCGGGTCGTCCGCGTATCCGCGGCGGCCACGACGGGCGGCGATCGCGTGGAGCTGGTCGTGGAGGACTCGGGGCCCGGCGTCCCCACGCTCGAGATCCCGCACCTCTTCGAGAAGTTCTACCGCGCGTCGACGCGGGGCCCTGCCGCCCGCGGGATGGGCATCGGGCTCGCAGTCGTGAAGGGCCTCGCCGAGGCGATGGGTGGCCAGGTCGAGGCTCGCCGCAGCGCCCTCGGCGGCCTGGCGATCGCCGTGGCCCTGCTCACCGCGGACGACCCTGCCGACCGATGAGCGAGACCGGGGCCGTGGTCCTGCTCGTGGAGGATGACGCCGCCGCGCGCGGTGCCGTGGCAGTCAACCTGGCCGCGCGCGGATATCGCGTCGTCGAGGCGGAGGACGGCCGGGGCGCGCTCCGGCTGTGGGGATCGTCGCGGCCCGACCTCGTCCTGCTCGACCTGGGCCTGCCCGACATCGACGGGATGGCCGTCATCGTCCACATCCGTCGTGAGGCCACGACGCCCATCCTCGTGCTCTCCGCGCGAGGCCAGGAGCGCGATCGCGTGGCCGCGCTCGACGCGGGCGCCGACGACTACCTCACGAAGCCCTACGGCCTGGCGGAGCTCCACTCGCGCATGCGCGCGGTCATGCGCAGGGCCGCCGGACCGGACGCCGACGCGACCGGACTCCTCGAGGTCGGGCCCGTCCGGCTGGACGTGGGCCGGCGGAGTGTCACCGTCTCGGGCGCGCCCGTGGACCTCACGCCCCGCGAGTACGAGCTCCTCAAGGTCCTCCTCGCCCACGCCGGCCGCGTGGTGACCTCGGGGAGGCTCCTGCGGGCCGTGTGGGGCGGCGGCTACTCCGACGAGGGGCATTACCTCCACGTGTACGTCAGCCGCCTGCGAAGGAAGCTCGCTGCCGCCGATCCCACGGGCGCGGCGGGCCGGATCGTCGTCAACGACCCGGGCGTCGGCTATCGCGTCGTCGCCGGGGGGCCTCCGGATCCGAGTTGAGGAGCTGTTGAGGCGCGATGACGTCCGCGAGCCCGTGGCCTCTTGGGACCGAGGCCTACGGTGGCGGCATGAGGATGTGGATCGACCTGCCGGACCGACTGTTCCGCGCCCGCGCGCATCGGCGCCCGGCTTCCGCGCGCTCCATCACGCAGCTCGCCGTCGCGGTGGCGCCGGTGGCCGACCCGGAGGCGGTCGCGTCCGACCGCCTCCACCGCGAGCTCACCGCTGCGGCCCTCCTCGTGCAGCGAGGAGTCGCGACGCGCGTCCTCGTCGCCAATGGTCCGGGGACCGCGGACCTCGACGCCATCCGCCTGCTCGCCGATGCGTACGATGTGGTGGTGGAGCCAGTGATCCGGATCGGCGGCGGCGCGTTCGACTTCGTCATCCGGGCGTCGGTCGCCGAGCGTGGCTGAACCGCCGGGCGTGAAGCCCGGCGTGAAACTCGGCGATCGGCGCGTCCGCGTCGATCGCCCGCACACCCGCTACTTCCGCTACACCGCGCCCGGCGTGGTGTCGGCGAAGCTCGCGGCGAACGAGCCGGCCACGGCCTCCGGCAAGGCGTTCGCGCGGGTCAGGCGCGGCCTCTTCGGCCAGCCGATCTCCAGCGAGGACGAGATGGAGGAGCGCCTGCCGAAGTGGAAGGCGCTGCCCGTATTCTCCTCGGACGCGATGTCGTCCGTGGCATACGGGCCCGAGGCGGCGATGTACACGCTGCTCGCGGCCGGGACGGCGGCGTTCACGCTGCTCATGCCGATCATGGGCATCGTCCTCGTGATCCTCGTGCTCATCACGCTCTCGTATCGACAGACGATCCGTGCGTACCCGAACGGCGGCGGCAGCTACATCGTCGCCCGCGCGAACCTCGGCGAGCTGCCCGGGCTGGTCGCCGCGGCCGCCCTCCTCACCGACTACGTGCTGACGGTGTCGGTGAGCGTCTCGGCCGGCGTCTTCAACCTCGCCTCGGCGTTCCCGCCACTGCAGCCGATCTACGAGGAGCTCATCGTCGTCTCGATCCTCGCCGTGATGCTCGTCAACCTGCGCGGCATCCGCGAGAGCGGATCGATCCTGGCCTGGCCCACGTACATCTTCCTGGGCGCCACGCTGCTCACCATCGGCATCGGGCTCTTCCGCGTCGCGATCGGAGACCCGCCGCACGTCACCGGCGTGACCCCGTACCCGGTGCCCCTCGAGGGCCTGAGCATCCTCCTGGTCATGCGCGCGTTCGCCAACGGGTCGTCGGCGCTGACGGGGACGGAAGCGGTCGCAAACGGCGTGCCGGCGTTCAAGCCACCGGAATCGCAGAACGCCCGGACGACGATGGGCATGATGTCCATCCTGCTCGGCGTGATGCTCGCGGGGATCGCCTACCTGGCGATCGTCAGCGGCGCGGTGCCGAGCGCACAGATGGAGTCGGTCCTCTCTCAGGTGGGCCGGGCGACCGTCGGGACCTCGCCCCTCTACTACGTCCTCCAGATCTCCACGATGGGCATCCTCGTCATCGCCGCGCAGACGAGCTTCGCCGACTTCCCGCGGGTGAGCGCGATCCTCGCGAAGGACGGCTACTTCCCGCGCCAGCTCGCCTTCCGCGGCGAGCGCCTCGCGTTCAGCACCGGGATCGTCGCGCTCGCGGTCATCTCGGCGGCGCTCGTGGTCGTCTTCGGGGGCCACGTGGAGTCGCTCATCCCGTTGTACGCGCTCGGCGTCTACACGGCGTTCACGCTCTCGCAGACGGGCATGGTCCGCCACTGGTTCGCCGAACGGGGTCCCGGGTGGCGGCGGAGCGCGTTCTTCAACGCACTCGGCGCGCTCGCGACCGGGATCGTCGTGATCGTCTTCGCGATCGCGAAGTTCACCGAAGGTGCGTGGATCATCATCGTGGTCGTCCCGATCCTCGTCGCGCTCATGCTCTTCGTGAAGCGCACGTACGACACCGAGACGCGCGAGCTCGAGGTCCGGTCGGGCCTCGTCCTCGCCCCGCCGGACCGCGAGCGGCGCGTGATCGTGGCGGCGCCCGCCCTGTCGCGCGCCGTCGTCCAGGTGATCCAGGTGGGCCGCGGGCTCTCGCCCGATGTCAGCGTCGTCCATGTCACGTCCGACGTCCGCGACGGGGAGCGGGTCCGGGACCTCATCGAGCGCGCGGTCCCCGGCATCGACGTCGTCATCGTCGACTCCCCGTACCGGAGCCTCGTGCGGCCGTTCGTCCGCTACCTCGAGATCCTCGCCGAGGAGGAGCCGGGGAAGGTCACGATCGTGCTCATCCCCGAGCTCGTGCCGCGGCACTGGTGGGAGAGGCTCCTCTACAACCAGAACGGCAAACGGGTCGCAGCCGCGCTCGTGGGCCGCGACGACATCGTCGTCCTCGACGCGCCGTACCGCCGCGCCGCCTGACGGCGGCGCCCGGGAGTAACGTGGCACCACCGGCCCGGCCTGGCTCGTGCCGGCCCGCTCGGAGGTGGTGCACATGTCGTCTCGCAGGAGCGTCCCGATCGCCGTCGTCGCCTCGGTCTCCGCCATCCTCGCGGCGCTCGTCGGGCCCGTCCCCGTGGTCGCGGCCCCGCCGCCCGTCGCGGTAGCCGCGCCGCGCGTCGCCTACGCGTTCACCATGGTCGCACCGACCTCCGTGAGCCCGAGCCAGATGGTGGCACGCGTGATCATCGAGTCGCCCGGCGCGGCCTGCCCGCCTGTCATCGCCTCGACGACCCGTGGCACGGCCCTTCGCATCGGGATGCGGGTCGTCCCCGTCCCGGTCGGGAGCCTCGGCTTCGAGGGCATCACGGTCTGCCGCGTCGCGCTGCCGCCGGGCCTCGCCCGGGCGTCCGTCGGCGGCCTGCGACTGCCCCTGCTGCCCACGGGAACGCCCCAGCGGATCGCGGTCTTCGGTGACTCCGGCTGTCGGATCGCGACGTACCCGCCGACCCCGCCCGCCACGCTCACCACGTACCAGGTCCAGGACTGCAACGACCCGGCGGCGTTCCCGCTCGCGCGGACCGCCGGCGAGATCGCGGCCGCGAAGCCAGATGTCATCCTCGACACGGGCGACTACTTCTATCGCGAGTCCGACTGCCCGTCCGTGGAGCCCTACGCGGCGATGTGCGCGGGCAGCCCGCCGGTGAATCCTCCCGGGAGCCCGAACGAGGACACCTATGCCGGCTGGAAGGCCGACTGGTTCGGGCCGGCCAAGGCGCTCTTCCAGGCCGCGCCGCTCGTCCTCGCCCGCGGCAACCACGAGCGCTGCGACAGGGC
The DNA here is from genome assembly GCA_903928275.1 of uncultured Chloroflexota bacterium. GTDB lineage: Bacteria > Chloroflexota > Limnocylindria > Limnocylindrales > CSP1-4 > CAIYQJ01. The sequence goes on along the minus strand of CAIYQJ010000246.1, from coordinate 16,196 downwards.
CGGGACCGGGTACTTCTTCCTGGTCGATCCGGGCGTGAGCCCCGCCGACACGTGCCAGCGCGCCTACCCCGCGATCGTCGACCCCCTGCACCCCGCGCCGACGCTCATGCAGCCTGCGTGGGTCGCTCGACTCGGCACGATCGACCTCGTCATGCTCGACACCTCGAACTCGAACGACACCGTCGTCACGAACGCGGATTCGTTCGCATACCAGGGCAGGCGGGCCGTGGCGCTCCTGCGCAGGTCCGGCGCCACCGGGTGGCTCGTCACCCACGCACCCGTGTACGCGTGGGAGCGCTTCGGCGGCCAGTCGAAGCTGCCCACGTGGACGAGCCTGACCCTGCAGGCAGTCCTCGACCCGGTCATCCGGCCCTTCGCCGCGATCTGGTCCGGGCACCTGCACCTCTTCCAGACGGTGACGATCCCGGGCCGGCCGGCCCAGCTCACGCTCGGGGACGGCGGGACGTTGCTCGACAAGGCCGACCAGGGCGGGACGCTCCCAACCTACGGCCCGCTGACGGACCCGGTGACCGGCGGCCCGCTGCTCGGGAAGGACGGCACGCCGGTCGCGCCCAACGTGCCGCCTGTCCCGGCGCCCACCGCGGGGGTGACGACGTTCACGTTCGGGTGGGCGCTCTTCCGGCCGACGACGGCTCCGGGTGTCTTCACGGGCGTCCGCTTCGAGACGGGCAAGGGCCCATGGGCGACCTGCCGGCTGGCGCCCGGCTCCATCGCGTGCACGCCCGTGACGCCGGCGCCGTAGCGGCCCGCCGCGCCGCGAGGGTCGGCGAGGGTCAGACCGATTCGGCCGGGGGCACCGGTCCGACGAACTCGGCCTCCTCCGCCTCGAGCAGCGAGATCGGCTTGAGCGCGTGCCGTCGTGCCAGGCGCGCACCGGCGACGCTCGCGACCACGAGCGCGGCGCTCACGACGATGAAGATGGTCGCGAGCTGGTCCAGGCCCTCGCTGGTCGCGCCGCCGGCGAAGACGATGCCCAGGATGGCGGAGGCGCCGATCGCGCCGGTGTAGCGGAACGTCTGGAACTGGCCGGAGGCGGTGCCCATGAGGCTCGCGGGGGTCGCCTCGTACAACGCCGCCTGGAGGCCCAGGTTGTTGAACGCCGAGGGGATGCCGAGGATCGCGCCCACGACGAGGATCACGATGATCGGCGTGGTGTCCCCGAATGCCGCGAGGGGGATGCAACCGATGAGCAGCGCGACCGACCCGATGATGATCGCCGGCGCGGGACCGCGCTTCGACACGATCCGCGCGGCGACCGGCGCGGCGAGGATGCCGATCCCGGCGAGCGGGAGCAGGAGCGGGCCGGACTGGGCCGCCGAGAACCCGCGCACGTCCTCGAGCCAGATCGGGAGCCCGAAGAACACGCCGTAGAAGACGAGGTTCACGCCGGCGAACTGCGCGTACAGCCAGACCAGGGTGGGCTGATGGGCGAGCATCCTCAGGTCCACGAACGGTGCCCGTGCCCGCAGCTCGCGGACGACGAGGAGCGCCGCGCTCGCGACCGCCAGGACCAGGAGCACGGGCTCGACGCCGGTCGGGAGCGCGACGATGAACGCGAGCAGGCCGATGAACATGGAGGCGAAGAGCACGATGCCGATCGCGTCGATCGCGTCGATGAAGTCGGCGATCCCGGCCGGAGACCGGAATGACACGGCGACGGACGGCGGCGGATCGGCGGGCAGCCACCGGAACGCGATGAGGAACCCGACGACCACGACCGGCACGTTCACGAAGAAGATGCCCTGCCAGCCGACCGTGGCGACGAGGATGCCGCCGAGCACGGGGCCGGCCGCGGCCATGACGGACGAGACGATGCCGAGGATCGCGAGCGCGCCCGCCGGCGCGTCCCCGTGCGGGTCCCTGGCGCGGAACATCGCCAGCCCGGACGGGTAGGCGGTCGATGTGCCGAACGCCATCGCCACGCGGCAGAGGATGAGCACCCCGAAGCTCGGCGCGACCGTTCCCGCCGCTGCCGAGATCCCCACGACGACGAGCCCGGTGAGGAAGGTCCGCCGCGGCCCGAACAGGTCCGCGAAACGGCCCATGAGCGGCATCGCGATCGCCGCCGCGAGGAAGAAGGCCGAGATGAGCCAGGTGGACGCGGCCGTGTCGACTCCGAAGGACGCCGCGATCGGCACGAGCGCCACGGCGATCATCGAGGAGTTGACCGGGTTGAGGATCGTGCCCGTGGCGACCGCCGCGACGAGACGGGCATCCGGCCGCGAGCCGGGTGCGCGCGTGGCGCTCGGAGACTCGGCCGCGGTGCCGGACCTGCCGGGCGGCGCGTCGACGGAGGGCATCGCGTGGGGCCTCGTGAGGCTGGATCGGGCCCCCGCATCCTACGCGCGGCCGCGCGGCCGCGCCGACGCGCGTAGGATCGGACGCATGACCACAGTGGGCGCATCCGCCTGATGGGCGATCCGCGGTTCGACGTGCTCGTCGTGGGCGGCGGCATCGTGGGCCTCGCCACCGCGTGGCGGTCGCTCGAGCGGCGTCCGGGGGCCGGCGTCCTCGTGCTCGAGAAGGAGACCGCGCTCGCGAGCCACCAGACGGGGCGAAACAGCGGCGTCATCCACTCGCCGAACACGTACGCGCCCGGCTCGCTGAAGGCGCGCCTCTGCGCAGACGGCAGGCGGGACGCCCTCGCGTTCGCGGACGCCCACCGGATCCCGTACGAGCTGTCCGGCGAGCTCATCGTGGCGACCGATGCGGACGAGGTGCCGCGCCTCGCCGCGATCGAGGAGCGGGCCCGCGCGAACGGCGTCGACGGGCTGCGCCTGCTCGGGCCGGACGCCATCCGCGACGTGGAGCCGCATGTTCGCGGCCTGCAGGCGCTGCACGTCCCCGGCAGCGGCATCATCGACTGGCGGCGGTTCGCACTCGCGCTCGCGGACGACGTGCGGGCGCGGGGTGGCGAGATCCGGACGGCCGCCGAGGTCACGGCGATCGTCGCGGGGTCGCGCGAGGTCCTCGTCCGCACCACCACCGGCGCGGTGCGCGCGTCGAGCGTCGTCTCGTGCGCGGGGCTCTGGTCGGACCGGGTCGCGGCGATGACCGATCCGGACCCCACGGTGCGGATCGTGCCGTTCCGCGGTGACTACATGGTGCTCCGGCCGGCCGCCGCCGCCCTCGTGCGCGGGCTCGTCTACCCGGTCCCGGATCCGCGCTACCCGTTCCTCGGCGTCCACCTGACGCGTCGCGTCGACGGCGAGGTGTGGGCGGGACCCAACGCGGTCCTCGCCTTCGCCCGGGCGGGCTACCGGCGGACGGATATCGACCTTCGCGACCTCGCGGAAACGCTCGGCTTCGCCGGGTTCCGCCGCCTGGCCGGCCGCTACTGGCGGACGGGCGCCGCCGAGATGTGGCGCGACTGGTCGTCTCGGTCCTTCCTCGCCGCCGTGCGGCGCTTCATGCCGGACCTCGGCCCCGGCGACCTCGGGCCCGGGCCGAGCGGCGTCCGGGCGCAGGCGCTCGCGGCGGATGGCTCGATGGTCGAGGACTTCCTGTTCTCGGAACGACCGCGGGTCCTCCACGTCCGCAATGCGCCTTCGCCGGCGGCGACCGCGAGCCTGGCGATCGGGCTCGTGATCGCGGAGCGGGCGGAGCGCGCGGAGCGCGCACTCGTCGGGTAGGGCAGGGCGCCGGGGTCGCGCCAACGGCTCCGGGGTGCGGGTCAGGGCGTCGCCTTCGCGTCGACCATCCGCGGCAGGAGGACCCGGATCATCGTCCCGCACCCCGGAGAGGGCTCTGCCGCGGTCGCCGGAGGCGTGCCCGCGGGAACCAGCCGAACGCCGCCGTCGAGAGGGGCGAAGCGTGTCGCCGCCCATGGTCCAGCCGGTCGCCCAGTTGCACGGAGACGGGAGGCACGTCTGGCCCCGCCCCGGCCGGCCGCGGCGACCGCCTCGGAGTTCGGCCAGCCGCGCAGTCAGGGGGCCGCGTCGACCTTCGCGAGCATCGCGACCGTGGCCGCGACGATCGCGGCCTGCTGCGCCTCGCGCGAGATCGTCGCCGGTGGGTCGTTCGGCTGCCCGGTATACCAGCCGCTCTGCTCGTGATTCCCGCCGGGGATCTCGATGAACGTCGCGTCCGGGGGCAGGTCAGCCCGCGCCTGCGGGCCGCCCATCTTCGCGGCTCCGGCGTCGAGAGACCCCCAGATCGACGTCGCGACGATCGGGAACGCGGACAGGTCGGCGTTCGGGTAGGACGCCCACAGGGCGAGGCCACGCATCGCCGCGGGGTGCGACGCGATGTACGACGTGGCCATCGCGCCGCCGAGCGAGTGGCCGGCGATCGCCCAGTGCGCGATCTCCGGGTGCGCCGCCAGCACGCCGTTCGCGCCGTCCACCCCGAGGATCGCGAGGTTCAGCGGCATCCGCACGATGAAGGTGGGGTAGCCGGCCGCCGCGATCGCCTGCGCGGCCGGCGCATAGGCGGCCGGCTCGACCTTGGCGCCCGGGTAGATGACGAGGCCGGTCCCGTGCGAGCCGGCCGTCGGCGTGAACGCGAGCCAGCCGGGCTCGTCCGCGAACGTGACCGTCGCCGTGGACGCGAGGGCCGCTCGCGCCTCCGGGAGGAGCGGCTGCGGCTGAACGTACAGGGTGCCGGCGATGACGGCGAGGATCGCCGCGACGCCGATGACGGCCGCGAGGATCTTCGGCCAGCGGCGGCGCCGTCCGGGCGCCTGCACGTCCGCAGCCCGAGGCGACACCGGCGGTTCGGTGCCCCGGCCAGCCTCTGACATCTCGCTCATCTCGTCCCCTCGCATCGTCCGCTTCGGGCGTCATCGTACGGTGGCAGCGCTCCGGTGAGCGGCGATGGCGAACCTCTCCCGAGGATCGAGGGCGGCCCCGGGTTCTGGGCCCACCATGGGCGCCCCGACGTCGCACTCTTCGCGGACCGCTTCCGGTGTCACCTCGTCAACGCTCGTCGATGTGCCCGGACTGCGCGGCCACGGACGCGTGCGCGCACCGTCCGTGGCCGCGAGGACGAGCTCGCATCCTCGGCATCCGAGGTGGCCACGGGCTGGCCGAGGCTCAGCCCGCCGCGGGCGTCGAGGTCGCGTGGTGCACGGCGCGGAGCACCCGGCACGCGCGAAGCGTGACCCATCGGCTCGGCTTCCCCGTCGCGTCGATGTCCGCCACCATCTTCCCGGCGTAGGCGTATCGGTTGACGTATCGGCCGTCCGGACCCTGCTGCGCGAGGAGCCAGTGCACCGCGCCCGAGAGACGCGGATCGCCGGCAGCCCCGGCCGCGCAGATGGCCTCCATCGCCTGGAGGACGTCCGCGACGTAGCCGGACGGGAAGCCGAGCCGGAACCAGGACCCGTTGGGCTTCGTGTTACCCCAGCCCGTCGGGTACGCGGCCGCCTCCGGTGGCACGGAGAGCAGCAGCTCTGTGCCGACAGCGATCGCGGCCGTCACGTCGGGGGTCCGCTCGGCCGGCTCGATGCGCGCGAGCGCGAGCAGCGCCTTCGTCGCGCCCCACCCGCATGGCAGGTCCTCGTTCACGCCGCACGCGAAGCCGGGCCCCGACGTGCCGCCCCTCCAGAACCGGTGGCCGGGGCCACCGAGGACCGCACCGGTCTCCCAGGCGATCGCGTCGCGGACGCGTGGGTCGTGGCCCCAGCCGAACCCGATGACCGCGCGGAGCAGGTTGCCGTTGAGACAGTGCAGCTGGAGGGATGCGCGAGGCTTCGTCCTGCCCTGTCCGACCCCGAACCCGCCGCCGGGGACGAGGTCGTGGTCGAGGACGTAGGCGCATGCCGCACGGATGCGTGGATCCGCGGCATCGGCGCCCATCTGGTCGAGGAAGATGACGTTCCAGGTCGTGGACCGGTACTTGGGGCCGTAGCTGGGGCCCGGCGCCAGCCACCAACCGTCGGGATCCTGCGCGTCGAGGACCGTGGAGATCGGCGGCCACGCCATCGCCAACGCCCGTGCCTCCACGGCCTCGGGATCGTCGGCATGCAGGCCGAGCAGGTGGCGGAGCGCGAGGTGGCGCACGGCCGGCTCGGCGGGCTCGAGGAGCCACGGGAGCGGGTCACCCCGGAGGTCGGTGGCCCAGGCGGCGCGATCCACGGGCCGATCATCGCCCCGGACGGGAGCGCGCGACAAGTGCCGGCGGCCCCCTGCGGCCGTCGGAGCGGCCGGGCGTCAGCCGCGGCGACCGACGGGCCCGGGTGGGCTCGGTCGTGCTCGGCGGCGCGATGGCTGACCCGCCGGCCGGTCGCGTCAGCGCGCTGGACCCACCGCCCAGACGGTGATCGAGCCGCTGGGGCGTGCGCCGACGACTCTCGGGCTCGCGCCGCCGTCCGCCACGAACAGGGAGCCGACCGCGACTGCGATGCCGTTCGGTGTCACGAGCTTCGCCGGCGCTCCCGCCCGGTTGACGCCGATGGCCACGGTCGCGAGGGTCGTGGCCTGCAGCACGAGGACCGAGGGTGCCCGCCGGCCCGCGACCCCGAGCGTGGTGACGTAGACCCGGCCGGCGTCCACGTCCAGGCCGCCCACGGCCGTGACCGCCCGGATGCCGGACGTCAGGGCGCGTGACCGCCACTTGCCGGCGAGCGTCGCGGCGATCCGGGAGACCTTGACGCCGGCGATCCCCTCGACGGCGACCGCCAGGGTCCCGGCGTCCGCCCCGGCGAACGTCTTCCCGGCCCGGGTGGGACCGAGGCCGCTCACCGTCCTCCATCCGGTGCCGTCGAACGCGTCCCCCGCGAAGCGCACCACGCGGCCGAGGCCTCCGTCCACGGCGAAGACGACGCCCCGGGACGCGGCGAGGGCGTCGATGCGGCCGAACCCGCCGCGGCCGACCCCGTCCTTGCCGTACTGCCCCGCGGCGGTGAGGTCCGCGCCGAGGAAGCGGTACACCGTGGTGTCGTCGGCGCCGTAGACGTACTGGCCGTCCGCCGCGAGCCGGGAGGCGGAGCACGGCGCCGTGACCTGTGCGATGAACGAGCCGTCCGCACTGTTCAGGGCGATGATCCGTGTCTCCGGGTACGGCGCCGTGCTGGCGCGGTCGCATACGTAGAGGGTGCCGCCGCCGACCGCGGCTCCCTGCGGGGCCACGAGCTGGCCCAGCGAGCCGAACGGCGGCGTGCCGTAGGTGTCGGCGAGGGTGGGGGAGTCGGCGTAGAGCCGGCGCAGCTCGATGATGCCGCTGTCGTACGCGTCGACGCCCATGTAGGTGCCGGTGGGGACGACCGCGATATCGGTCGCGAAGCTCTTCGCGCCCGGGATGACGTCGGTCGGCGGCAGGAGCTGGCAGCCAGCCCCGGAGCTCGACAGCGACGTGGGAACCCGGAGCACGCCCCGCTGGAGGTCGGCCGCGCAGTCGTTGGCCCGGATGTACAGCTGCAGCCCCTTGGCGAGGAGCGCCCCGTACATGCCCGCGCCATCGCGGTGGTACTCGGTCCAGCCGGTCCCGTCGAGCTCCGGGGACATCCGGATCACCCGGTCCGACCCGGCGTCGGCGACGAAGATCGCGAGGTCCGTCGCGGCGATCCCCGCGAGACGGTCGAACTGGCCCGTGCCGGCGCCGGCCGAGCCGAACGCGCGCCAATCGGACCCGTCCAGCGTCTCGGGCAGCCGGACCACGCGGTGGTTGCCCGCGTCCGCGACGTAGAGCCAGTCCCCGAACGTCGTGAGGCCCGTGATCCTGCCGAACTCCCCGACCCCGGTGCCCGCGGCCCCGAACGTCGCGATCCCCGAGCCGTCGAGCGCGGAGCCGATGCGGACGATCCGCGTGCCGTCGGTCATGAACACTGCGTGCGGGCCGGCCGCCATGACCGCGGAGCCCACGCCGGCCGGCGAGTGCGGCGTTCGGACGAGGAACGGCGCGATGCTGCTGGCGTCGAACGACGCGATCGCTCGCGTGGGGTCCGTGTCGATCTTCACGATGCGGCCCCGGTCCGCGGCGTACAGGTAGCGACCGTCGGTCGTGAGGCCCACGAACCACTGGAACTGGTCGATCTGGAGCGGGGCGCCCTGGATGCGCTGGATCGCGGTCACGGGCACGAGCGCGGCGGCGCCGGCGGGCGTGCCGGCGAGGCTGGCGCCGAGTGCGATGACGGTCGCGAGAGCCGCCCCGAGTGCGGCCCGGGTCGGGCGTCGCACCATCGTGGCGACGCGGGCGCGATGACCGACGCGCATGGACATTACCGGCATGATCTCCTCCGCGTGGACGGCCCGCGAAGCCATCCCACGAGAGCCGTCGTCCGAGTAAGGATAGGTGACATCGTCCGGACCCGCCCCGGACGCAGCCCCAACGCCCGCGCTTTCCGGCATGCTTGCGCTGGACGGCGGGGCGCGATCCGCGGGTCATCGGGTGCCGGGAAGCCACGCCGGGAGGAAGTCGATCATGACTCGCGTCCTCGTCGTGCACCACGACATCGACCTCGCGGACCAGGAGGCCGATTCGCTCCGGCGTGCCGGTTACACGGTCACCGAGTGCATGGGCCCCATCGGTGCCGAGTGCCCGATCCTCAAGGGGATCCCGTGCGCGTACGCGGAGGACGCGGACGTCCTCGTGTACGACGCGTTCGTCACCGGCGAGCCCGAGGGCGCACGCCTGTTGATCCAGCGTATCCGCGAGATCCATCCGACGGTGCCGCTCGTCCTCACCGCCTCCGGCATGGAGCCCGACTGGCTCGACCTCGCGGGAGCGCACCGGGTCACCCCGCTCGTCGGCCAGCCGACCGCCGCCCGCCTCGACGCGGCGATCCGGCAGGCCCTCGCCGACGCGGCCGCGGACGGCGGCGATGACGCAGGCACCGGGACCGTCGCCGGCGCCTGACGGCCGGGGACGGTCCGGGCTCCGCCTGACCCGGCGCGGGCCACGATCCCGCTCGTCATCCTCGAGGCGGCCTGACCGCCGCAGACTCGGTCTCTCGTCAGCCCTCGACGACGGCCGCGACCGCGTCCGCGAACGGGTCGAGGTTCGTCGCCGTGATCCCCGCCACGTTGATCCGCCCGGCGCCGACCACGTACACGGCATGCTCCTCGCGCAGCCGGCGGACCTGGTCCTTCGACAGGTTGAGCAGCGCGAACATCCCGCGCTCGCCGGCGATCGGCGCCCAGTCACCGGGGATCCGGCGGGCCTCCAGCGCGGCCACGAGCAGCCGGCGGTTCGCATGGATGCGCCCACGCATCCCGGCGAGCTCCACCTCCCACTGCGCGCGGAGCGCCGGGTCGCCGAGGATCGTCGTGACGATCTCCGCGCCGTGCGACGGCGGGTTGGAGTAGTTCGCGCGGATCGTGACCTTCACGTGGCTCTGTGCCGAATCGGCGGCCGCCCGGTCCGTGGCGACGACGGTCAGGGCGCCGACGCGCTCGTTGTAGAGCGCGAAGTTCTTCGAGAAGCTCGATGCGAGGAGGAACTCGCGCCCGGGCCGGGCGATCGCGCGCTGCCAGCTGGCATCCTCGCGAAGGCCGTCCCCGAAGCCCTGGTAGGCGAAGTCAACGAGCGGGAGGAGCTCCCGCCGCTCGACCAGGCCGCCGATCCGCTCCCATTCCGCCGGGCTCGGGTCGACACCCGTGGGGTTGTGACACGAGCCGTGCAGCAGCAGCAGGTCGCCGGCCTCGGCCTCGCCGAGGGCTTCGAGCATCGCGTCGATCGCGACGTGGCGCTCGCCGGGCCGGACGTACGGGTAGGGCCGGATCCGGAAGCCGGCGGCACCGAAGATCGCCGGGTGGTTGGGCCACGTGGGGTCCGAGACCCAGACCGTGCGCGGCGAGCCCTCCTGGGCGAGGAAGTCCGCGGCGACGCGGAGTGCCCCGGTGCCGCCGGGCGTGTGCGAGGTGGCCGACCGGCCGGACGTGACGATCTCGTGGTCCGTGCCGAACACGAGATCGCGGACGGCCGTCCGGTATGCCGCGTCGCCGTCGATGGGCCGGTAGACCTTCGTGGTCTGCGCCGCGAGGATCCGGCCCTCGGCCGCGAGGACGGACGGCAGGACCGGCGTGATCCCGGTGTCGTCCACGTAGACGCCGGCCGAGAGGTTGACCCGGCCGGGACGTGTGTCTGCGCGGAAGGCCTCGGTGAGCCCCAGGACGGGGTCGGGCGGAGCGGGGGTCCTCGAAGCGATGGGAAGCGCCACGGCGATGTGACCTCGCAAGACGGGGCTCAGGGGCGACGACGGGTGATCCGTGCGGCGGACCGGGCTCGCGTCGATCGCGGAGCGCCTGGCGGCGACGCGCGACCACGCCACGATATCCGAGACGCGTATGCTCCGCGCGTGCCCTGGTCGTGGCCGCGCCGGTCGAATCGCCGGTGCCCGCGGGGCAGCCGCTGGACGGACACGCCGTGGCACTGAAGGACTACCTCCGCATCTCCCACCTCTCCCGGCGGGACATCGAGCTTCTCCTCGACCTCTCCGGCGAGGTCAAGGGCGACCCGCACCGCTACTCCGGCCTCCTCCGCAACGAGGTGGTCGCGATGTACTTCTCCAAGCCGTCCACGCGGACGCGCGTGAGCTTCACCGTGGCGATCGCGCGCCTTGGAGGCACCCCGGAGATGCTCGGCGCGGCCGACCTCCAGCTCGGGCGCGGCGAGACGATCGAGGACACGGCCCGGGTCCTCTCCCGGTATACGAAGGCCTTCGTCATCCGCACGTTCTCCGACGAGGATGTCGCCCGGTTCGCGGCCGCATCCACGATCCCGGTCGTCAACGCTCTGACGGACGGGCATCACCCGTGTCAGGCCCTTGCCGACCTCCTGACGATCCGGGAGAAGCTCGGCCGGCTCGAGGGGGTGCGGCTCGCCTTCGTCGGGGATGGCTGCAACACGATCCACAGCCTCATGGAAGCGGGTGCGCTCGCCGGCGTGCACGTGACGGTGGTGACGCCGCCCGGCTACGAGGCAGACGCGGACGTCGTGGAGACGGCTCGGACCATGGCGCTGCAGACGGGCGGCAGCGTGGAGACCACGCACGACGTCCGCGCCGCGGTCGCCGGTGCGGATGTCGTGTACACGGACGTCTGGCTGTCGATGAACGTCGATGCCTCGGAGAAGGACGCGCGCATCGCCGCGTTCGGCCCCTACCGGGTCACCGAGGAGCTCATGGCGCTCGCCGCCCCCGGCGGGATCTTCATGCACTGCCTGCCGGCCCACCGCGGCGAGGAGGTCGCCGCGCCGGTGATCGACGGCTTCCGCTCCGTCGTGTTCGACCAGGCGGCCAACCGGCTGTGTACCGAGCAGGCGATCCTCGTCGCGCTCCTGACCGGTCGGCTCGAAGGCGTCGGGCGATGGGCGTGAAGTCCGAGCCGCGGGCCGCTGGCGCGAGCCCGGCCGCGGCACCCGCCGTCACGCTCCGGGCCGCGCGCGTCGGGTCCGGCGGCGATCAGCGGCCGCTCGTCGTCGTCGCGCTCGGCGGGAACGCGCTGCTCAAGCGCGGGGAGCCGCTCGACGCGGCGAGCCAGCAGCGGGCCGCCCGCGGCGCCGCCAAGGTCATCGCCTCGATCGCGCCGCGCTGCCGGCTCATCGTCACCCACGGCAACGGCCCCCAGGTGGGCCTCCTGGCCCTCTGGACGGAGGCCTACAGTCGGGCCGACGCCTCGGACCCGTACCCCCTCGACATCCTCGGCGCGGAGAGCTCGGGCCAGATCGGCTACGTCATCGAGCTCGAGCTCGACAACGCGATCGAGGGCCGGGCGACCGTCGCGATCATCACGCGCACCCTCGTGAGCGCGGACGACCCGGCGTTCTCGAACCCGACGAAGTTCATCGGGCCGATCTACGAGGAGGCCGACGCGAAGCGCCTGGCGTCCGAGCGTGGCTGGGTCGTCAAGGCGGACGGCTCGCACTGGCGGCGCGTGGTCCCGTCGCCCGAACCCCGGGCGATCGTCCAGCTCGACGCGATCCGCGGTCTCGTCGAGGCGGGCTTCACTGTCGTCTGCACCGGCGGCGGTGGCGTTCCCGTGGTGCGCGACCCCGACGGGCACGAGCAGGGGATCGAGGCCGTCATCGACAAGGACCTCGCGTCTTCCGTGCTCGCCACGGACCTCGGCGCGGACGTCCTCATCCTCGCGACGGACGTCGACGGGGCCTACGTGGGGTGGGGGACCCCGGAGAAGCGACGCGTCCTGCGGGCGACCCCGGCCGGCCTCCGCGCCCTGCCCTTCCCGCCCGGCTCTATGGGGCCCAAGGTGGAGGCCGTCTGCCGCTTCGTCGAGCGGACCGGCGGCCGGGCGGCGATCGGCCAGCTCGAGGCGATCGTGGGGTTGCTCGAGGGGACGGCCGGGACCCAGGTCGTGGCGACCGGGCCGGACCTCGAGACCGACGAGGCATAGGCGCCTCCGCCGGCCGGCGGAGCGGGTCCGGCGTTCGCGTCGCGCGGCCGGCACGTCGCGTGCGGCGCTCGCGGGCGTCGTCCCGGGCCCGCGCCGAGATCCGGCCGCTGCGGCTACTGCAGCCGGCGTAGCCGCCGACAGCGCGTAGTACGGGTCGTCACCCGACCTTCGCGCGGTGGCCGACGGCGGGTCGGACGGCGACCATGGTGATCGCCGGACGCCCACCCCCAGTGATACGTCCGGGGCATCGGATCCGAGGTGCCGGCCATGCTGGTCCCAGGCCACGCTCCCACTCGTCGGCCGATCCCGGCCGAGGTGCTGGCCCTGCTCGCCATCGCCGCGCTCGTGGTCGCCGCGTTCGTCGCGACACTCGCGTCCCCCGCGACCCTCGCCGCATCGATCGGCCTCGCGGCCCCGAGCGTCCTCCCGTAGCGGGCCGCTCTTCAACGCGAGCCCCTCGCCTGCCGACCGGTGGGAAGGCCCGCACGCCGGGCGGACCGCATCCGTTGGGTGCGGTCCGCCCGAGCGATCCCCTGCGCTCCTGCCCGGCCGGCGCCCCCGGCCTCGTGGGTCGGACGCGCCGCATCGCTAGCGCGCGGGCGACTCGCGCCGCATCTCGTCGGCGACCGCACGTTCGTTGGGAGAACCGGCCGAGAACCCGGCCATGACGCCGGCGAAGTCGGCCGTCTCACGGTCCTGGCTCAGCTTGTGCTTCGCGTCGAGCCGCGAGATCCGCAGCTCCACCCCGACGATCGCGCGGAGCTGGCCCTCGATGTACTCCGCCGGTGCGTCGTCCACCGACCATGGCTCCGGGCGCCCTGCTTCGTGGCGGTCCGAGAGGCTACGGACGAGCGCCAGGAGCCACGCGGGATCGTCGCGGACGGCGATCGTCCCGTGGGCGTGGACGGTCGTGTAGTTCCACGTGGGGACGTCGCGCCCCGTCCGACGCGTCGTCTCGTAGAGCCCCGGCGACACGTAGGCGTCCGGTCCGGACAAGATCGCGAGCGCCTCCACGTCGCCCGGCAGCTCTCGCCAGTGCGGGTTCGCGCGTGCCAGGTGCCCGCGGAGCGTCCCGAGCGGACCGTTCTCGGGGACGAAGAGCATGGGCAGGATCGATGCGGCCAATCCGGCGGTCGTGACCGTCACGAGCGTCGCCGGGACCACGGCGGCGAGCTCCGTGAGTGAGACCGCGGGGTCTGGTGCGACGAAGCGGCCGTGGTCGGGCTGGTACATCGCCGGACCGTAGCACGCCGCCCGGGTCGCGACCGCGCACACCCGCCTCGCGCCTCAGGAGGCCCGAAGCTGAAGCCTCGAGGTCAGGGTGGGCGCGACCGGCAGGACGAGGACGAACCGGCTCCGGAGCGCCACCGTGCGGCCGTGCGGTCGGTAGGGGACGAAGACGCGCGCAAGCTCCGGCACGCTCAGGCGGGCGTCGGGCGCGGGGCCCGGGCCCCACGGCGCGCCGACGATCCTCGGATACAGCGGATCGAGGACGCGCACGGCGGTGACACGAGCGGACGCGTCCGTCGCCGGATCCGCGGTCGCCTCGAAACCACTCATGACCCACGCGTGGGCTCCCTGCCACATGAGGAGGCCCACGGGGCGCCCGGTCCGCTCGATCGCCGATGCCGCGAGCGTGAGCGCCGAGTCGAGCGTGGCCGCGCCGAGGACCTCATACGTGCCGGCGCCGGCCGCCGTCAACCCGGCCGCCCAGCCCGCGGCGGATGCGCCCGGATGCTGCGCGCCGGCCGGGGCGGTCGGGTCGCGCAGCGAGCGTGCCAGGTCGAAGAGGCGAAGCTGCGTCGCGGCGGTCCGGTCGTCGGTCGACCGGATCATGTTGAGCATCATCTGCATGCTCGCACCCACGCACTGGACGAGGTTGGTCTGCGAGACGAAGTCGCCGGAGGCGTACAGGTCCACGCGGACCGGCCGGCCCGGGACCGCCATGACCGCGCGCGTCACTCCGACCGCGACGGGACTCTGTGCCGCGACGCGCGGCGGCGGCGCGGCCGCCGCGATCGGGGCGCACGTCGCGAGGATGGCGGACGCAGCCAGGGCGGAGAGCGCCCGAGGCACCCAGCCGCTGTTCTTCATCCTCGCACAGTACCGCGATGATCGGTCAGGGGTCCTGTGGATGCGCTCCGGCGCCGATGCACTGGCGTACCTGGCGTAGAATCGATGCATGATCGAACTGGAGGCCTTCGCCACCGACTGCCGCGTGTACGGTCACGTCGAGCTCGGCGATCAGCGCATGACCGACGCGCTCAACGCGGCTTCCGAGTTGCGCATCCGGGACGCGCGGCTCGAGGCCCTGAGCGACGGCCACGTCGTGGAGATGCCTGAGCTGTCGATCGAGCGCGACGAGCTGTGTGCCGTGGTGGCCACGGGGCCGCGCGGCGATCCGCTGCGCCGTGTGCACACGAACGCGATCCGCGTCGAGGTGGACCTGGGGCCGTACCACGTCGAGGGAGCGGTGCACGGGACGCCGGCCTCGGACCCCATGAAGACGGCTCTCCGTCGCCATTCGTGGGTGCCCCTCACCGATGCGACGGTCCGGTACGACGACCGAGGGCAGGCCGTACGCAGGGACGTGACCACGCTCGTCGTCAACCGGGACCTCGCGCGGATGTTCCGAGCCGTCGTGGAGCCGAGCCTCTTCCTGCCGAGGGCGGTGCCGACGGCGGCACCGGAACTCGCGCTCGACGCGTCCGACCTGGCCGGCACGCCGCCGGACGAGCGGGCCCGCTCGGGAGACGACAGCGCGCCGGCACCCGAGGCAGACCCGACCGCCTGACCACGGGACTGCCCAGGCCGGTGTCTTCTCGCGGCGTACCGGAACGTTCCGGCGGCGGCCGCAGCAGGGCGGCCCTCATTGCGCCAGCGCGAAGCCGTTGCCGCGGGCGTCGGGCAGCGACGGCGCATTCGCGACCACGCCGTGCCGGATCATCGCGCCCCCGTCGGCGACGGCGAGGCGCGGGTTGACCCCGTTCGCCGCGACGTCGCGGAACCGGACGGAGGCGTGGTGTGCGAGTTGCGTCGCGTGTCGTCCGATGAGCGGCGCCTCCTCGATCCATTCCGCCGACGTCCCCGCGCCGGCGTAGGAGCGTGTTGTGCTGTAGCTGCCGCCACGCGAGTCCTTGATCGCGATCCGCCATCGACCGGACGAGACGCGAGCGATGCTCACGGTGATCGTGTCTCCGGCCCGCACCGACAGCGTCGGAACCGTCTCAGCCGACGCCGGCAGGATCTCCCACCAGGCGGAGTAGTGCGCGGCACCGCCGTAGTAGTCGGCCTCGGTGCCGACCTGGATGAGCGAGGCGTTGTCGAACCCGTCGATGCCGACCCACATCGCCGAGTAGCCGTCGCGCCTGCTCGCCGTCAGCGTCGGGACCGTCCACTGGCCGCTCACGCTGGTGTAGGGCCCGCTGTTGACGGCGTACCCCGCCCAGTTCGACGAGATCCAGCCGAGGTCGCCCGGGATCCTGACCGACGCGGGCGCCGCCACGACGTCGGCCGAGGGCTCCGCCACGACGTGGGCCACGCTCGCCACGACGTCGTCGACCGCGCTCGCCACGGCCGGCATCGACGCGTCCGCCGATGGCCGAGTCATTGGGACCGCGAAGGATCCTGCCGCGAGGATCGCCGCGGCCGCGAGCCCTTTCCATCGCATCACCGGTCTCACGCCCTCCGAATCCACTGCGTCACTCCGTGGCCGTGCCGGCGAAGCGCGAACGGGCCGCCGCAGACTCCGACCCATGTCGTCTCGTCGCGAAGAACGGCACTATCCTCCACCGCGGCGGTGCTGCGGGGAAGGGACGCGTAAGAATCGGACACCCGGGCCGCTCGAGCGGGCGCCTCGCCGGGAACGCGATCGGGCGGCTCGTT